>SKVI01000270.1 GCA_007129525.1 Gemmatimonadota bacterium
CCCCGTCCCGTCATGACGTCGCCGGCCAGGAGGAGGTTGACCGGTCCGGGAGCCTCCGAGGTCACGTCAGCCTCGCCGTCGGGCCAGTTCCGCCAGCACCTCGTCCCACGTGCGCCCGGCGCCCAGGAGGGCCACCAGGAGGTGATAGACCAGGTCGGCGGCTTCCTCCGAGGCCCGCTCCTCGCGGCGGAGGAGCGCGGTCACCAGCTCCACCGTCTCCTCGCCCAGCTTCTTGAGGCGAAGGTTTTCATCAGTGAGAAGCCGGGTGGTGTAGCTGCCCTCGGGGCGCTGGGCGTTGCGCGATTCGAGGAGGTCCCAGAGCTCAGACATGACGGTGGCCGGCGCCGCGCCGAAGCAGCTTCGTTCACCGGTGTGGCACGCCGGCCCGTCCATGGCCACCCGGGCCAGCACGGTGTCGGCGTCGCAGTCCGCGTGCAGCGAGACCAGCCGTTGCAGGTTCCCGGAAGTCGCCCCCTTCTTCCAGAGCTCTTCCCGGGACCGGGACCAGTAGTGCATGAGGCCCGTGGCCAGACTCAGCTCCAGCGCTTCGCGGCTGGCCCAGGCCACCATGAGCACCGCGCCGTCGGCGGTGGACTGCGCCACCACCGGGACGAGGCCCCGGGCGTCGAAGCTCAGGGCGTCCAGGTCGTCGGGGCTGCGGAGAGTGCGATCGGTCATGGAAGGTGGTAGTTGAGGTCAGGGAGTGGTTTCAGGAGCCGGCGTCCGGCAGCCGGACGGGGACGTCCCACTCCGCCAGGGCCTTCTTCAACTCGGTCACGGTGGTGAGCCCGTCATGGAGGATCCCGGCCAGAAGAACGGCGTCGGCCCGGCCCCGGGTGAGGCCGTCGCGCAGGTGCTCGGCTCGCCCGGCACCCCCGGAGGCAATGACGGGAACCCCCACCGCATCGGCCACGGCGGCGGTGAGCTCCAGGTCGTAGCCCGTGCGCACCCCGTCCCGGTCCATGGAGGTGAGAAGGATCTCGCCGGCGCCCCGTCGGGCGCACTCGCGGGCCCAGGCCACCGCCTCCAGGTCGGTGCGCTGGCGGCCGCCGTGGGTGTGGTGGTACCAGCCCGGCCCTTCCGGCCCCTCGTCGCTCCAGGCCGCGTCGATGGAGGCCACTACGCACTGGCTCCCGAAAAGGCGCGCCCCCCGGGTCAGGACATCCGGGTCCCGCACCGCCCCCGAGTTGACGCTCACCTTGTCGGCACCGGCCCGCAGAAGGGCGTTCATGTCGTCTTCGGTGCGGACCCCGCCCCCCACCGTAAGGGGAATGAAGAGCACCTCGGCGGTGCGTCGCACCGTCTCCAGGAAGGTGCCCCGTCCCTCGTGCGATGCGGAGATATCCAGGAAGACGATTTCGTCGGCCCCCTCGGCCTCATAGCGGCGAGCCAGTTCCACCGGATCGCCCACGTCCCTGAGCTCCACGAACTTCGTCCCCTTCACCACCCGGCCGTCCTGGACGTCCAGGCAGGCGATGACCCTGGGCCTCAGCACGGTCAGGCCTCCGCCCCGGAGTCGCCGGCGTCCACCTCCACCTCCAGCGTCACCGAACCCTTGGTGCTGAAGACCTCCGTGCCCTCCCGGAGGGCCTGCCGGAGGGCCAGACCGGTGGCCTTCACTGCCGCCTCCACCACGTGGTGCCGGTCGCGTCCCCGGAGGACCCGCACGTGGAGGGTGGCGCCCATGTTCACGGCCAGCGACTGGAGGAAGTGCTCGTAGAGATTGGACGGAAGGCGGCCCACGTAGTATGGACGGCCGCCCACGTCCAGCGCCGCCTGCACCAGCGCCTCGTCCATGGGGACCAGCGCCCACCCGTACCGCTCGGCCTGCGCCGGGATCTCGCCCCGAAGGGCCAACCCCAGGGTGATGGCCACGTCCTCCACCAGGTGGTGCCGAAGGTCGCCCTCCGCCTCTACCTGGAGGCCCAGGCCGGCGTAGCGGGCCAGGGTGGTGAGCATGTGGTCAAGGAAGGTGTCGCCGGTGTCGGCCTGAATGTCGCCATCCCTTCGGGACACCTCCATGGTGATCCGGGTCTCGCCCGTCTCTCGTCTGATTCGGCTCATGACGTCTCCTTGGTGTTTCGGTCGCTGGTGGTTCGTCGGCTGGGTGCGTGCGGTGGCGACTGCGGCGGGGCGCCGCCGAACTCGGCGGCCACCTCGGCCGCGTCCAGGGAGCCGGTATAAAGGGCCATGCCCAGGACCGCGCCGGCGGCTCCTTCGTTTCTGAGAAAGCGGAGTTCCTCCATGGTGCTCACCCCGCCGGAGATCCAGACCGGATGGGGCGAGCCCTGGAGGACCCGCTCCACGCCAGGGCGATCGATCCCCTTCACCTGGCCCTCGCGGCCCACGTCGGTGCAGAGGATCCCCGCCAGGGGCAGGGGGGCCAGCCCGCCCAGGAAGTCCAGCACCTCGACTCCCGCCGCTTTGGTCCATCCCTTCCTGAGGACGATCCCGTCGCGGATGTCGGCGGCCACCATGACCCGTTGCGGCCAGCGCCGGGCCAGCGTCGCCAGCCAGTCCGGATCGTCCACTGCCCGGGTGCCCACGATGACCCGGTCCGCTCCGGCCTCGAAGAGGGCCGCGGCTCGCTGTTCGCTCCGGATCCCGCCGCCCACCTGGATCTCGCTCCTCCCGGTCGCGTCCCCGGCCATCCGCTCGATGAGCTCCAGATGATCTCCCCGGTCCAGCGCCGCATCCAGATCCACCACGTGGAGAATCCGAAAGCCCTTCTCCCGCCAGCGTCGGGCCACCGCCATGGGATCCGGGAGCGACACCCGCTCGTCTTCGGGGCGTCCGCCCACCAGTTGGACACAGCGGCCACCCTTCAGGTCCACCGCCGGAATGGCGGCGAAGGGAGGGGTCGTCGACTTCCCCGCGGCACCCGTCACGACGACACCTCCGCCAGGAAGTTCCGCAGGAGGGCCAGTCCCGCCCTGGAGCTCTTCTCCGGATGGAACTGCACCCCCCAGCTGCGACCCCGGCGCACTGCCGCGGCGAAGCGCTGATCCTCGTACTGCGAGTAGGCCACCACTACCTCGGGATCGTCCGGTTCGCACACGAAGGAGTTGGCGTAGTAGGCAGTGAGCCCGGCAATCCCCCTGAAAAGGGGATCCTCCGTCGTCTCCACGTCGTTCCAGCCCATCTGGGGCACGGTCCGCGCCTGGAGCCGACGGACCCGACCGTCCATGAGGCCGATTCCCGATCCCTCTCCCTCTTCGCTGTCGGGAAAGAAGAGCTGCATGCCCAGGCAGATGCCCAGGCACGGGAGGCCGTCCAGGAGCGCCTCCCTGACCTCCGCCTCGTGGCCTTCCAGCGCTCGAACCGCGGCGCCGAAGGAGCCCACGCCCGGGAGCACCAGGGCCTCGTGTGCCAGCGCCTCGGACCAGCCGGTGGTCACCGTGACCCGGGCCCCGCCGGCCTCCAGACCCTTGGCCAGTGAATGGAGGTTTCCGGCTCCGTAGTCGAAGAGGGCCACCCGGGGCCCGCTGCCTTCACCGTTCATCGTTCCACCTCGCTGGATGAGGAGTCCGGAGTCTGGCTCAGGACCTGCTGGAGCGCGTCGAGGAAGAGGTCCATTTCACGGCGAGGACCGACGGTGACCCGGACCGCGTCTCCGAGGCCAGGGAGCCCGGGGAAGGGCCGGACCGCCACGTCCCGGTCCCGGAGGGCGGCGGTGAGGTCTTCGGCGCTGCTCAGGGGAATCAGGAGGAAGTTGGCCCCGGAAGGAAGGGGCGGGAGCCCCAGCCGGGTGAGTTCCCGGACCAGGCGAGACCGCTGGGCCACCACCTCCCGGCAGATCTCCGGGACCCAGCCGGGTTCGTCGGCCAGCGCCGCCACCGCAGCGGCTTCGGCCAGCCGGTTCACCTTGTACGGGCCGCGGGACTTCTCCAGCTCCCGGATCACCTCAGGAGCTCCCACGGCGAATCCCACCCGGAGCCCGGCGAGCCCGTAGACCTTGGAAAGGGTCCGGAGCACCACCAGGC
>SKVI01000300.1 GCA_007129525.1 Gemmatimonadota bacterium
AGGACGTTGCCGCCCCGGATCAGGAGGTCGAAGGCGTCGTGGGACGGAGCCTCGGCTGCCGACTGGCCCGCCGCGGGGCCCGGGACGAGGGCGAAGGCGAGAGCCAGCAGGCTGACGGTGAGTCGGATCACGGCGCCCCGCATGACGACACGGTACATGGGAGATCTCCTCGGGTTTTCCAGGTGGACCCAGGCAGAATGGGCCGCCGCACCGCGCCGTGCAACCCGGACGCAGAAGGAGTCCTTCTTCCACGGCCCCGCAGGCCCCATCTTTCACGCACCATGGATCCCACCACCGAACCCGACCTCCAGGAGCCGCTTCTCTCGGGCGACGAGCCCGTGTCCCACGTCACGCGCGACGGTGTGCAGTACACCGTCCTGGGCACGGCCCACATCTCCCACAAGAGCGTCGAGACGGTGCGCCGCATGCTCGAGGAGGGAGACTACGACGCCGTGGCCGTGGAGCTCTGCTCGTCCCGCTACAAGGCCCTCACCGACAGCGCCGCGTGGGAGGAGCTGGACCTCTTCCAGGTGATCCGGGAGGGCCGGGCGGCCATGATGATGGCGGGACTGGCCCTGAGCGCGTACCAGCGCCGCATCGCCGAGCAGTTGGACATCGAGCCCGGCGCCGAGATGAAGGCCGCCATCGAGGTCGCCGGGGAGCGGGACGTTCCGGTTCAGCTCATCGACCGGGAGCTGGGCGTCACCCTGCGGCGCACCTCCCGGCGCCTCTCGTGGTGGGAGCGCTACAGCTTCACGGTGAGCATCTTCCTCTCGCTCCTCTCCCGCGAGGAGATCACCGAGGAGGAGATCGAACGGCTGAAGGAGGGCGACGTCCTGGCCGAGACCTTTCGGGAGCTCGCCGAGGGCTCACCGGCACTCTACGAGCCGCTCATTGCCGAGCGAGACCGGTACATGGCCGCGCGGCTCCGGCAAGAGAACGCCGGACAGCCCGGCCGAAGGGTGCTGGTGGTCATCGGCGCCGGCCACATGAAGGGGCTGGTGGAGGCACTGGACGAGGGTCGCGAGACCCCGGAGTCCGAGGTGGCGGCGCTGGAGGCCACCCCGCCGCCGTCGCGGCTCCTGAAGGCGATCCCCTGGCTCCTGGTGGCACTGGTGCTGACCGGCTTCGTCCTGGGGTTCTACCGGAGCCCGGAACTGGGATGGACGCTGGTGGCCACATGGGTGGTGGCCAACGGCACCCTCTCGGCTCTGGGTGCGCTCTTGGCACGGGGCCATCCCGGTACGGTCCTGAGCGCCTTCCTGGCCGCTCCCCTCACCTCGCTGAACCCCACCATCGGGGCCGGCGTGGTCACCGCCTCGGTGGAGTGCTGGCTGCGGAAGCCCACCATGGGCGACTTCGAGACGCTCCGGGACGACGTGGCCGAGCTCAGCGGGTGGCGGACGAACTCGGTGGCCCGGATCTTCCTGGTCTTCGCCCTCTCGAGCCTCGGATCGGTGGCCGGAAGCTGGCTGGCGGGAGCCCGGATGTTCGCCGAACTCTTCTGACACGGGGGGAGTTGCCCGCAGTGCCCCGGGGCATCCATTCTGTTGATGTCGGCTGTCGACGTTCTCCACACTCCGCACCCCGAGGCCACCATGCAACGAAGCGTCAGCAAGCGTTCCGGATGGGTTGCCGCAGCCGCGGCCCTCCTCCTGGCAGCTCTTCCGGCTCTTCCCCAGGGGCTCCTCACTGCGCTTCCCCACCCGGGGGTCCACACCTCCTCCCTCGAGGCCCAGCAGCGAGACATTGCGGTAGAGCGCTTCGACGCCCTCTACGAGGTCGCCCCCGACGGCAGCTTCACCGTGACGGAGACCCTGGACGTACGCTTCGAGGGCTCCTGGAACGGTTTCGAACGGGACATCTTCCGCGACCACGTCACGGCGGAAGGCCGTCGGGCCCGGGTACGCATCTCCATGGAGTCCATTACCGACGCCGACGGCAACCCGCTGGAGGTGGAACAGGAAGGGATCAACCAGGGGGAGCGATACCGGATCTGGGTGCCGGGCGCCCAGGACGCCACCCGCCGGGTGGTGCTCCGTTACCAGGTGAGCGGCGGACTGCGCTTCTTTGCCGAAGACGCCGAGGAAGGATACCACGACGAGCTGTACTGGAACGTCACCGGCCAGGGCTGGGAGATGCCCGTCGAGTCGGCCCGGGCCCGGGTCATCCTCCCCCCCGAAGTCGAAGGGCTCCAGGCCTGGGGCTACACCGGACGGGAAGGAGCCACCGAAGAGGCGGTGGAGATCCGGGCTCAGGGAAACGAAATCGAGGTGGAGACAACTCGCGTGCTTCGGGAGCGGGAGGGCCTCACCATCTCGGCCACCTGGGAGCCCGGCGTCATCGACCGCCCGGGTCCCGGGAGCCGCCTCCTGAGCCGGGCCCGTGACGTCTGGCCCGCTGGGCTGCCGATACTGGCCCTGGTGGGGATGTTCGTGACCTGGAAGCGGAAGGGGAAGGATCCGCCGCGCCGGGCGGTGGTGGTGCAGTACGAGCCCCCCGAGGACCTGTCACCGGCCGAGGTGGGCACCCTCGTGGACCACAAGGCCGAGCTTCACGACATCACGGCGACCCTGGTGGACCTGGCGGTGCGGGGCTACCTCTCCATCGAGGAGGAGGAGAAGAAGGGCTTCCTGGGGATGGGCAGCTCCAGCGAGTTCACCTTCCGCCGGGAGAAGCCGGCCTCGGAGTGGGCCGGGCTGCGTCCCCACGAGCGGAAGTACCTGGAGGGACTCTTTCCGGCCGAGGGGCTGTCGCCCTCGCTGGGCGAAGGGCTGAAGAAGCTCTTCAAGGTCGTTTCGGGAAAGAAGGACCCGGAAGAGGCCTTCGCGGGCCTCGGGAACAACCCCGACGACGACCCCGGCACCTCGCTCGACACCGACGCCGAACGCCCCACCTCCGTGAAGCTTTCAGACCTGGAAAACAAGTTCTACAAGGAGATGGAGAAGATCCGGAAGGCCATCTACGATCGGCTCAAGACCAAGGGGTACTACGAGCAGCGGCCCACCGAGGCCAAGGGGAAGTGGGCCGGGATTGGCATCATGCTGGCCTTCGCCGGGGTGTTCCTGGGCATCATGATGGTGGATCCCCCCGGGCTCTTCCTCATGGTGGCCCCTGAGCCCCTGCCCCTGGGGGTGGGACTGGGCCTGAGCGGGATCATCATTTTGATCTTTTCCGGCTTCATGGGCGTGCGCACCGAAGCCGGTGTCCGGGCGCTGGAAGCCTCCCTGGGCTTCAAGGAGTTCCTGGAGCGGGTGGAGTCGGACCGGTACAAGCGGATGATCACCTCACCCGAGCTCTTCGAGGAGTACCTTCCCTACGCCATGGCCTTCCAGGTGGAAGACCGCTGGTCCAGCGCCTTCGACGACCTCTACCGCGAGCCACCGGACTGGTACCGGGGATCGAGCGTCCGCGCGGGCGCGTTCAGCGCCACCGCCTTCTCCAAGCAGATGCGCACCCTCTCCACCAGCGCCAGCAGGACCATGTCGTCTTCGCCCGGAGGCAGCTCCGGCTCCGGTGGGGGCGGAAGCGCAGGGGGCGGCTCGGGCGGAGGCGGCGGTCGCGGCTTCTAACGAGGCTCCCCGGGGGGCGTGGCCAACCGAGGCTGCGTCATCCGCCTACGGGAAGTACTCCATGGGCGCGCCCGGTCCCAGAGGGATCCCCAGGACCACCCACAGCACCAACAGGGGCACCGAGGTCAGCGCGAAGACCACCGAGTAGGGGAGCATGGCCGAAATCAGCGTTCCGAGGCCGATGTCCTTCTCGTACTTCTGGGCAAAGATGATGACCAGCGGATAATACGGCAGCAGCGGCGTGAGGATGTTGGTGAAGGAGTCGCCGATCCGGTAGGCCGCCTGGGTGAGCTCCGGCGAGTAGCCCAGGAGCATGAGCATGGGCACGAAGACCGGCGCCATGATCGCCCACTTGGCCGACGCACTCCCGATGAAGAGGTTGATGGTGGCCG
>SKVI01000153.1 GCA_007129525.1 Gemmatimonadota bacterium
CGATAGTCGTAGTGCGACACTTCGGCGCCTCTCCCCGGCGGGTCCGCCAGGGGGTGGGGGACACCGGCCACATCCATTCCCGAGCCCACCTGGATCTCGTCGCCGAAGCCGTACTGCACCAGGGTGAGCCGGTCCAGGTAGTAGCGGAACTCACGGACCGGAAGTCGGGTCTCGCTGCGTTCTCCCACCACTCGCTGCCGCACGATGTCGGGGGCCTGCCATTGCAGCTCCACCGCCACCTGGTCCACCCGGATGAGCGAGGGTTCTCCCTCCTCGGGGTCCACGAAGAAGTAGATGTGGCCCTCGGTGAGCGCCCGGTACGTCTCCAGTTCGCCGTCGGTGGCCAGATCCCGACGCGCCCGGCGTCCCCGCTCCACCAGCTCCAGGGCCTCGGGATGGTTCCATCCGTCGGACGTCTGAGCCGCCACGCCCTGCTGGGCCCAGGCCTCGGGGGCCGGAGGCGTCATCGATAGACCGACGACACCGAGGGCGGCGGTCAGGAGGGCCGCGAGGGGATGAATGGGCAAGGCGTCCTGGAGAGGGAGGGGTAGTATGGGAGAACCGTGTCGGTGTCCCTGGAGGTCGAAGCATCGTCGAGTCTGGTCCTTGAGGATCAACCGGACCTCACGACGGGGTGGTGATTTGTGTTAGACTACGCATTTGTGCCCGGTCGGGATCCCTCGGCCGGGACGACGCCCGGTTGGAATGGGAAGGGGATGTCCGGGCACCGTCGCCATTGTACAAGCTCCTTCACCACCTGGAAACCAAGGGAACCGAGACAAGGTGCCAGTGACCGAATCACAGATTGCCCGTGAAGTCCGTCGCCGACGGACTTTCGCCATCATCAGCCATCCCGACGCGGGGAAGACCACCCTGACGGAGAAGCTCCTGCTCTACGGAGGAGCCATCCACCTGGCGGGTTCGGTCAAAGCACGCAGGGCGAAGCGCCATGCCACCTCCGACTGGATGGCCATGGAGCAGGAGCGTGGGATCTCGGTGACCTCTTCCGTGCTGCAGTTCGAGTACGAGGGCATCCGGGTGAACCTCCTGGACACCCCCGGTCACCAGGACTTCTCGGAAGACACCTACCGAACCCTGCTGGCGGCCGACTCGGCGGTGATGCTTCTGGACAACCGGAAGGGAGTCGAGGAGCAGACCCGGAAGCTCTTTGAGGTCTGCCGGCTCCGGCGAACGCCCATCTTCGCCTTCGTGAACAAGTGCGACCGGGTGGGCGTCTCGCCGCTTCAGCTCCTGGACGACGTGGAGGCCGAGCTGGGCATCGCCTGCGCCGCGGTGACGTGGCCGGTGACCGACGGCACGAACCTTCTGGGCGTCTACGACCGGCTGGCCGAGCAGCTGCACATCTTCGAGAAGGCGGAAGACCACGGCGCCACCCGACCCCCGGAGTCGGTCACGGGGCTGGACGACCCTCGCCTGGTGGAGCTCCTGGGCGAACGTGCCCGCGACCGTCTGGCCGAGGAGGTCGAACTCCTGGACGCCGCCGGTGCCCAGTTCGACGAGGACGCCTTCCTGGAGGGACGGGTGGCGCCCACCTTCTTCGGAAGCGCCCTCACCAACTTCGGCGTGGAGCCCTTCCTGCGATGGTTCCTGGAACACGCGCCGCCGCCGGGACCTCGTTCCACCGCAGAAGGTGAGGTGGACCCGCTGGACCCGGAGTTCGCCGGCTTCATCTTCAAGATCCAGGCGAACATGGATCCGCGCCACCGGGACCGGGTGGCCTTCGTGAGGGTGTGTTCCGGGCACTTCGAGGCGGGAGAATCGGCGGTGAACATGCGAACCGAAAGGCCGGTCCGGCTGGCTCGCCCCCAGACCTTCTTTGCCCAGGAGCGGGAGGCGGTGGAGTCGGCCTGGCCCGGCGACGTGGTGGGAATCCACGATCGGGGCAGCCTGAGGATCGGCGACACCCTCTCGGAGAACGGAAAGGTGCGCTTCGAGGGCATTCCGGCCTTTTCACCGGAACGATTCGCCAAGGTCTTCGTTCCCGATCCCCTGCGGCGCAAGCACCTGGACAAGGGACTCCTGGAGCTCTCGGAGGAAGGGGCCATCCAGGTCTTCTACACCGAGGGCGCGGCGGGGCCGGCGCCGGTGGTGGGCGCCGTGGGCATGCTCCAGTTCGACGTGCTCCTGCACCGGCTGGAGCACGAGTACGGCGTGGAGGCCCGGCTGGAGCCCATGCCCTATCGTGACGCCCGTTGGGTAGTGGGTCCCGAGTCGGAGATTCGGCGCGTGGCCCGCGGGTACGACTGCCAGTTGGTCCGCGATCGGAACGAGCGCCCGCTCCTCCTCTTCCGGAGTGAGTGGGTTCGGCAGTCCACGGAGCAGCGGGAAAAGGACGCCATCAGCTTTCACCGGATGGCCGGGGACTGATGGACGGAGACCCCGAGGTGCACGAGGTATCCCCGGGCGAGTTCCAGTCCACTGTGCTGGAGTCACCGGTGCCGGTGCTGGTGGATTTTCACGCCACCTGGTGCGGCCCGTGTGCGTGGTTGGATCCGGTGCTGGGGGAACTGACCCGAAAGGCGGAGGGACGGTACCGGGTGGTGAAGGTGGACGTGGACGAGGCGCCGGAACTGGCTCGGTGCTACCGGATCGGGAGCGTGCCCACCGTGGTGCTCCTCCGGGACGGAGAAGAGGTTGATCGAAGCGTGGGAGTGGAACCGCAACGATTGCATGCCATGCTGGAGATGGAGTAAGCCATGACGAAGCGATCGAGACAGGAAGCGATCCTGGAGATCATCCGCCATGAACGGGTGGGCTCGCAGGGGGCGCTCCGGGAGTTTCTTCGGGGCCGTGGGATCGACGTGACCCAGGCCACCCTCTCCCGGGACATCCGGGACCTCCGGCTCGTGAAGGTGCCCGGGGCTGACGGCCAGGCCTATTACACGCTCCCGGATGAGTGGGAGAACACTCCACCGCTGGAGAGCCTGCTTCCCACCCTCTTCCTGTCGGCCGAAGGGGCTGGCAACCTGCTGGTGGTGAAGACCATGACCGGCGGGGCCCAGGCGGTGGGTCTGGGAATCGACTGGGAGGAGTGGCCCGAGGTCATGGGAACCATTGCCGGAGACGACACCATCCTCCTGGTGCTGCGGGAGACGGACCAGATGGAGGTGGTCCTCGAGCGCATCCATTCCATTGCGCGTCCGGGGTGATCACCGGGGTCCGACTGCCAGGGCCCGGAAATCAGATGAAACACTCAGGCGGGCCGCGCGTAGCATACGGCTGCCCCGAAACTTCATCGACCGGTCGGCGCGACTCCCGGGCCCCTGCGGAGACGCCCTCTTGACGTGCGTCGGAAGTGGTGTATTGATATACAATGAAAAAGAAAGAACATGCTAACCCTCCGCGGGCTCCCGGAGTCGAGGACCCCAATCCCACGCCAGGGAGGAGTTCCGCCCCGGCGGGCAGTGGGTCATCGGTTTCGGTGGGCGTGGTGGGCGGCACCGGGTACACGGGCCAGGAAGTTCTCCGGCTTCTGGCAACACATCCACGGGTAGACGTGGCCTTCGCCACGTCCCGCTCCGCTGCAGGCGAACGCTCGCCGGTCCCGGGCCTGGCCTTCTCCGAGCCCGAGCTGGCCCGATGCCGCGAGGTGGACGTTCTTTTCCTGTGTCTGCCGCACGGGCACGGTGCCGATTGGGTGGAGAAGGTGGGACCCGGCCCCCGGATCATCGACCTCACCACGGACCACCGTCCGGGGTCAGGCCGGGAAGGAGAGGCCGTATACGGGCTCGCCGAGTTCGAGCGGGAGGCCGTGAGGGAGGCTCGCCTGGTCGCCAACCCGGGATGCTATCCCACAGGGGTCATCTTCGCTCTGCGGCCCCTCCAGGAAGCGGGGCTGATTCAGGAGGACAGGCTCACGGTGGTGAACGCCGCGTCAGGGGTCACCGGAGCCGGGCGCAAAGCCAGGCGGGATCTTCTTTTTGCCGAAGTGTCCGGAA
>SKVI01000248.1 GCA_007129525.1 Gemmatimonadota bacterium
ACCGTCCCGGTCATGCAGCTCGTCGAGAATTGCGCGCCTCGCCTCGGCGGCCAGCGCCTGGTACACGTCACTCACGAACCCACCATATGCAAGTAGCGACTTGCATGTCAAGGGAGAGTCCCGACGGGAGGGGGCACGGGTCACTCCACCCGCTGTTGCTCCGACAGCCCTCAATCCGTACCGTTTGCTCGTGATGAGGAATCCGATGCTGTCCCGGGGCGTGCCCTTCGCCACCACACCCGTCTCGGTCCGCCCACCGGACCGCGTCTCCATGCCTCCAGTGCGGAAACCCACGCCCGGAGTCCGGCCGCCCGTCTCGCGAGAGCGGAACGCCTTTCCCGGACTCCGGAGGCCCATGTCATGATGGAAGGGTTCGGTCGGACATTCCTGGCGCTGGGGTCCCCGGTGATCTTCCTGGCGGGCTCGGGCGGGACGGCCGTGCTGGCGACGATGTTCGAGGGACCGAAGCGCTGGGGGGTCCTCGCGGCCGGTCCGGTCCTCACCCTCGCCGTTGCCGTGGCGCCCACCTGGCTCGTGATCACCCTGATCTCACCAGGCGAGGGCTCGGGATTCCTGCTGGGAGCTGCGGCTATTGCGGTCTTCACGATGGCACTCACCCCGTACTACCTGGTCCTGGGCGGCGTGGGCCTCTGGCGCATGTCCCGCAGTCCCGCGGAGGAGAGCCGATCAGGCTGAAGTGGGCTCCGGTGCCGGAGGATTCACCGAACCGTAGAGCTGGTACAGCGTCAGGGTGCGCTCCGCCTGACCGCTGGAATTGACGGGTAGCAGCGTCGCCCTGAGATCGAACGCTACCGCCGATTCGTGGAGCCCGTCCGGCCCTCCGGTCTCGTCCTCCACCCGCGTCACACTATGCCGGTTCCCGAACCCCTCTGGACCCCACTCCGGCAGGAGGGCCCGGGTCCATTCGCCGGCGTCTCGCAGACCCACAACGATGCTCATGTCGCCCGAGACCGTCACCACCCCGCCGGGCTCCGCGGCGACGAACGCGCTGTCGGAACCGTGCCGGACATAACGGAACCCACCGGGATCAAATACCGGCGGCTGATCGTCCGTATCGACGAAGAAGCTGTCGGGATGCAGGGCGAGGAGCCCGCTCAGTTCGCTCCAGCCCCGGCCGGGGCGCAGCTTCATCCGAGTCAGGTGAACGTGCGGGAGCCCGTGGAAGTGAACCTGGGCGATCACGGTCCCCCGGTGCACCTGGTCACCGGGTTGCACGCGGAAGAAGTCCACGTGGGTGTACCCCCAGCCGCTCGCCGCGTGATCCGTTTCCTGGTCGTCATGGCGGGAACCTGGACGGGTGGGCGGCTGGCCCGCGACACCGGACGGGCGGCACGCGGGGGAAATTGCCCCCCGCAGTTCATCATACTCACGAAGCCGGCCACGAGGGCATGGGCGTGGACCAATCCGATCGTCCCCGATACCCACCCCTCACGGATCGTTCGAACGTAAGCGATCCATGGTAGGTTGGAGTCGGCTGCGGAAGCCCGTGTGGCAGCCGACGCAGCCACGGGCCACTTCGTGCCGGAGTCCGAGGAGCTCGGCAATCGGCGCCCCGGCTTCCGCTCGCTCCGCCAGGAAGCGAGCGGCATTATGGACCTCCTGATCGTACTCGACGAATGTCGGGAAGTGATCGCCCAACTCCTCCTGGATCGCCTGCCGGTACTCGAGCGTAGTCGATGGGTGCTCGGCCACTCGACGGGCGGCGGCAGCGACGGCCTGGGGGTCTTCGATCCAGAGCCCCGCGGCCACAGCGGCCATGTCCCGCTCAAGACCCCGCATGATGTCCGGGAGCGGCAACTGATCCGGTTGGGTCTCTGTGTGCACCTGCGGGGAATCCGCCCCGAGCGTTGCGGCCTCCTCGGCCATCTCCTCAGCACATGAGCCGAGTGCGAAGATCACGAGTAGCCCGGCAAACGCCAGCGACGTGCGTCCGTGTGGGCCGGACAGAGTGCGCCGGATTGTCTTGGTCATGGATGCCATGGGATTCTCCGTCTGGGGGGTCAATCATCATGGGGTCCCTCTCCTACAGGTGGGGCAGGATCGGCGGCCAGGAGCCGTCGGCTGGCTTCCACCGTCTCGCTGATGATCCGCTCCCGGTCGTCGGCCAGAAGGCCCATTCGGGCCAGGAGCACGGCCCGCTGCGCCATGGCCACGATCCAGCCGGTGGCCAGGACCGGATCCACCGGTCGGAACGCACCCTGGCTGACCCCACGGACGATGGTCTCCACGAAGAGGCGCATCGGGTAGGGTCCCAGGAGCAGATCCCGGTCCTTCGGGATATGGGAAGGGTGGGAGGCCAGGAGGAATTGGAAGGCCGCGGGGTGGCTCTCCCCGAAGGTGAAAATACCTTGGATGAGGGCCTCCAGCCGAGCCCTGGGATCGTCCTCGTCGCCCGCCTCCGCCTTCAGGACATCGGCAAACCGTCGGGCCGTGGTCTCGAACAGGGTCCGGACCAGGTCGTCCTTTCCCTCGAAGTGCCGGTAGAGGTTGCCCTCCGCGGTGTCCGCCCGCTCGGCGATCTCCCGGGTGGTGGCGGCGTCCACCCCCTTCTCCGCGAAGAGGGTCAAAGCCGCATCCAGAATCGCTTCCTTCTTGGTTGTTCTCGCCATGTCTCGCCTCAACCGCCGATGGACCGCACCCGGGCCTGGAGGTCGTCCAGGACCGTGTAGAATACCGGGACCACCACCAGGGTGAGAAGGGACGACGCGGTGAGGCCCCCGATGATGGCCACCGCCATGGGCGAGAACCGCTCGGCACCCAGGGACCACTCCAGGGCGAGGGGGATCATCCCGGCCACCGTAGAGAAAGTGGTCATCATGACCGGGCGGAACCTGACCGAGACCGCCTCCAGGACGGCCCCTTCCCGATCGCTTCCGGCCTCCCGACGCCGTAGGACGAAGTCCAGGAGGATGATGGAGTTGTTCACGGCAATCCCCACCAGGAGGACCAGGGACATGAGGACGGCCATGGAGATCACCTGCCGGGCCAGCAGGAGGGCAACGGCCACGCCCACCACCACCAGGGGCACCGCCAGCATCACCGTGAGGGGATGCAGGAAAGACCGAAACTGGGCCACCAGCAGCAGGTATACTGCCACCAGAGCCAGGAGGAGGGCGAAGACCATCTGGTCCCTGGACTCTGCCAGGTCGCTCATCTCCCCGGTTATGTCCATGGCGTAGCCGGCGGGGACCGGGATCTGCTCCAGGGCCCGGGCCAGGTCCGCCACCACGTGGCTGAAGGCCCGCCCGTCGTGGAAGCCGGCCACGTCGGCGGTGGGAAGGAGGTTCTCCCGGGTGACCAGGTTCGGCGCCAGTTCCCAGGTGACCTCGGCCACCTCCTCCAGGGGAACCCCCGGTAGCACGTGGACCTGGAGGACGGACGCCAGGTCGGCCCGGCCGTCCCGGGGATAGCGGACCACCACGGGGAGCTTCGTCCCGTCCCTGGCCGTCCAGAGGGTCGCGGTGGCCCCCTCCACCACGCCGTAGGTGGCCTCGGCCACCCGGGCCGGCGTGAGGCCCAGTTCCGCGGACCGCAGGGGATCGGGGCGGATCTGAAGGTCCGGGCGGTCCAGGGTCCACCTGCGGTATACGTTCACCGCTCCCGGCACCTCCCGGGCCCGCTCCAGGACTCGGATTGCCAGGTCGTCCAGGACGGCCGGGTCATCGCCCGAGATCCGGACGTTCAGGGACGCCAGCGTGGTGGCCTTGGCCGTACCCCCCATCTCCTTCACCACTGCGGTCCGGATCCCGGGGATCTCACTCAGCCGGGCCCGGATCCGGTCCTGGATCTCCCAGATCGTCTCGGGCCGCTCTTTCCGAGAGACCAGGTCCACCGAGAGGAAGGCCTGCTGGACGCCCATGGCGCCGGCGTCCCCCAGGAAGACGGCCTCGGGCTCGAAGCCGGCCCGCGTGGTGAATCCCACCACGTGGGTCT
>SKVI01000004.1 GCA_007129525.1 Gemmatimonadota bacterium
CGCGCCTGGATCTGGGCGCCGGCCGATCCGGACGAGGCCAACGGACGGGCGGTCTTCGAGCCCCTCCATCCCCTGGAGGCGGGCCCGGAACCGGAGCGGGAGCGTTTCGGTGGATCGCTGCACGGCACCCTCGTTCTCGGCGAAGAGCTCCTGTTCGAACGCGGCTTCGTGCTGGCCACGGTACGGTGGTCGCTCCCCGGGGATCCTGACGCAGGTTAAGGGTCTGGCTGGAAGCCTCGCCAAGGGATGCGTGCCCACCCCAACAAGCGGAACTCGGGCTTCACGTCCTGGCCGATCTGGCCGAGGCGCTTCGTGACGGCCACGAGAAGGTAGCAGAACACACCGGCGAGCTCGAGCGGACCTACAGCGTCGGGCTGAGCGTGACCGGAGGAGTGCAGCGACGGCTGCTCCCAGACCCCCTTCCGGACCGCCGGACGCCCCTCTTCGACGGGTGGCTGATCCTGGTCATGGGCGCGAAAACGTTCCCCCTGGCCCTCGCTCAGGACCTGAGCGAGCCCGGGCCGCGGGAGGAGTCGGGGCTCGTGATGACGCTCAACTCGGAGACCGACGTCCTCCTCGACGGGTGGAATGCGGCCGAAGTGCGCGACGGACCCGACAACTTCCGCTCCCACGAGATGGTCGGTGCCCACGTCACTCTGGCCGACTATGCCGCCGGCTGGGACATGAGCCTGAGGAGGCATGCCGGGCCAACCTCATGGACTACTGCGAGGGTCTGAATCCGGTGGGCTGGGGCTTCGCCGCCCACGCCCTGTTCGTGGGCCTGGACCGGTGGGCCGTGGAGGGAGAAGCCCCGCCCGACAGCCGCCACCTGCGGTTCGATCCTGACGACCCTTACAATCCGGCGCATTTCGACGAGAGGGGCAACCGTCCTCGGCACTGAACTGGAGCCCTGCAGCCGCGATCCCCTCACCGGGTTCTACCGGGATGGTTGCTGCAACACCAGTCCCCAGGACCTGGGGGTCCACACGGTCTGCATCATCGCCACCGAGGGGTTTCTGGCGTTCAGCCGCGAGCGGGGCAACGATCTCTCGACGCCCTGTCCGGATTACCGATTCCCGGGGCTCAAGCCCGGCGACCGATGGTGCCTCTGTGCCTCCCGCTGGAGGGAGGCGTGGGAAGCCGGAACGGTCCCGCAGGTCGTCCTGACTGCGACCCATGAGGCTACCCTCGAGCTCGTTCCCCTCGAGGTGCTTGTCAAGTTCGGCTGACGCGAGGAACGCGCTCCCCGCTGAGGTCGGTCGGGGCCGACTCCTCCGGCGAGACGCCCTCGACCCGAGTGGTGATCTACACGATCAACGCGTAGACGGCCCCGGCGAATGCAAGGCCGCAGACGGCGTACGAACCGTTCACGGCGTAGAGCGCCCAGGGCCGTACACGTTCGTCGAGGTTGTAGACCGCTGCCTTCATTCCCTCCATCGCTGCAACCCCGGCGCCGACAAGAACCCCCACCGCCAGTCCATCCAGAACGCTTTGGCCACCGCCCCATTGATAGACGATTGCGAACACCACCGTTGTGACGAAGCACCCACCAAGGGTGAGTAGTGTTCCGGGTCCGGACGCGCCGTCCGCAAACTCCTCAGGCGAGCGGCCAGTGGCCTCCAACCACGGCTTGTTGAAGAGCTTCGTGTACCACAGGCCACCGATCATGAAGTTCGCGAACCCACCTTCCCCCCCTTTCCTGTTACCTGACGAGAATGCCACCGAGCGTCGCAACACGCGTGCGTTCCCGGAACCTCAGCCAGATCAGGGGTGCGGGCCTCCTGTCGCACCGCCGGCGTCCCGGGTCTCGAGCCGCCGCGCCCGTGGCCGGGGACAAGTCAGACAGGGCGAAGGGGAGGATTCCCGGCCGGGGGAGGAACCGATACGGGTCTGTCCGGTATCGGTGGCGTCGGCCCCCCGACATCCTGGCCCGCCCTACCGACAACGCTGTTCGGTGAAGGCGAGCCGGGGTCCGATCGCCCCGGAACGACCACCCTCGACAGGATCGAAGAATGGGCGAAGCAAGCGGAATCGGTTCTGCGCCCCCGGCCCCGACGCTGGAGCGGCACGACTCGCCGTTGGGCTCCTGGCGGCTCGTGCGCTGGCGGCCTCCCGGCCTCGAGGGGCTCGTTGAAGAGATCTGGTACTTCGAGGGCACGCTCACCCGCCTACGGGAACGGCACTACCCCAACGGCCGGATGGATCTGACGATCCATTTCGGGCCCCGGTACCGGAGGGTCCATGAGGCCGACTCCCACACCTTCAGCAAAGTAAGCGTTTC
Source organism: Gemmatimonadota bacterium (assembly GCA_007129525.1). GTDB lineage: Bacteria > Gemmatimonadota > Gemmatimonadetes > Longimicrobiales > Gaopeijiaceae > PWLA01. The sequence goes on from SKVI01000004.1 coordinate 2,282, forward strand.
GGGACTCTTTCTTGCTCCCGACGTGATCGAGGCCCCGCCAGGGGGATCGGTGGTCCTCGGGATCGTCCTCCATCCTCCCGGCGCCCTCCGACTTCTGGGGACCCCTCTCGAGGGACTCACCGGTCGTGACGAGGATCTGACCAGTATCGTGCCCAGTGCCGTGGTCCAGGAGTTGGTGGATCGGTGTCAAGAGGTGTCCTCGCCGGTCGAACGGGTTCGACAGGCGGAGCGCTGGCTTCGGAGGCGCCTCGCTGGGTCGAGGAGGACCCGTACCCCTCCGGCGGCCGTCCTCCGTGCCGTCGATGAGATCCGGCGGCAAGGGGGCGCGGTGGCAGTTGGAGAGCTTGGACGGGAGTCGGGGTGGTCGCGCTCCCGTTTCACCACGGTATTCCGGGAGGAAGTAGGGGTGCCCCCGAAGACCCTCGCCCGGATCCACCGCTTTCGGCGGGCGCTCCGGGGCGTCACCCAGGGTCAGCTCCGGCTGAGCGACGTCGCGTTGGACGCCGGGTATTACGACCAGGCCCACTTCAATCGGGACTTCCGGGAGTTCGCGAAGGTCACCCCGAGCCAGTACCGGGCCCGTCTACGCTTCCCCGAGAGCCCGAGCACCGCGGAACCCACCCGCTGAACATTCTTCCAAGACGGGATCCGGGCTGGGATGAGACCTTCCGGTGTGCCACGTCGGGTCGAGGACGACCCCAACCCGACGCCACATCACCTCACACGTTCACCCCGATTTCGAGGAGGCATGGATGTCCGAAGAGTCCCAAACCCCAACGAGCGAGAGAGTGGACCCGGTCCCCGAGGGGTATCACACGGTCATACCCTACCTGATCGTGGAGGATGGAGACGCCCTCATCGAGTTCGCGCAGGAGGCCTTCGACGCAACCCTCGTGCAGCGATCCACCACCCCTGACGGGCGACTCATGCACGCCGACCTGAGGGTGGGCGACTCGCACATCATGCTGGGGGAGTCGAACGAGGAGTGGGGCCCAACCCGAAGCCTCATCCACCTGTACGTGCCTGATGTGGACGCCGTCTTCGCGCAAGCCATCGAGGCCGGCGCCCGCTCCATCCGGGATCCGGAAACCATGTTCTACGGCGACCGCACGGGAGGCGTGGAAGACCCCTCGGGGACACAGTGGTGGATCGCCACGCGGGTCGAGGTCGTCTCACCGGAGGAGATGCAGCGGCGGCAGAGGGGGTCGGCGGGATAGCGACAGGAAAGCTTGGCGCCTCAGGTGGGCGACCTCTCCCTCCCCCCGGAGGCCCGCCCACCTCCCCGGATTCGCCCCAGGGAGGTGGGATGGGCCGGGTCGGGTCAGTCGTCCCATGAGACCGTCGCGACGTCCTCGTCGGAGGAGCTCCACGTCACCGTGGCGCCGGAGATCTCCTCGCCGTCCTCGTCCAGGACGGTGGCAGACAGCTCTCCGGTCTCGCCGATGGCCGAAAGGACAATTTCTTCAGGGCTCATCTCCACACTGGCCGGTTCGGCGCCGGGAGGCGGATCGGTTGGCGAATCGCTGCAGGCCGCGAGAACCAGGAGGGGCACGAGGGCAATGGCCGCCAGCCGGGTGCCCAGAAGCATCCTGGCTTCCGCGCCTGTTTGGGGAGGCGCCTGTTCCATGTCATGGGTCGGAGCGTGGTGTGCATGGCAATCGTTTCC
>SKVI01000166.1 GCA_007129525.1 Gemmatimonadota bacterium
ATGGCGGCCTATCGGGCGTGTGGCGGGCCTGACCGGGAGGGAGTCGTCCACGTGGCGGCGGCGCTGGAGCTGATCCACGCCTACTCTCTCATGCACGACGACCTTCCCTGCATGGATGACGCCCCCCTTCGCCGGGGGCGGCCCACCCCCCATGCCGTCCATGGAGAGGCGCCCACGGTGCTGGGAGGGGGCGCCCTCATCCCAGGGGCCCACCTCCACCTCTGGCGGTCGGCGTCCGAGATGGGACTCTCCCCGGAGGCGTGTCGAGAGCTGGTGGCCATTCTGGCACGGGCGGCCGGGGCTGGAGGCATGGTGGGAGGTCAGGCCCTGGACCTCCTGGGAGAGGGGCGCAGGCTGGACCGCGAGGAACTGGACGGACTCCACCGACGCAAGACAGGGGCGCTTCTCACCGCGGCGCTCTCCATGGGTGCGGTGGCGGCCCGGGCCGATGGCAATGTGCGGGAGGCGCTGGAGGACTACGGCCGGGCCATCGGGCTGGCGTTCCAGATCGCCGACGACGTGCTGGACGCCACCGCCGACGCCGAGGCGTTGGGTAAGAATCCGTCTGACGCCGAGTTGGACAAGTCCACCTACGTGGCCCTGCTGGGCGTTGATGAAGCCAGGGCGGAGGCCAGGCGTCTGGTTCGGCTGGCCCTGGCGTCGCTGGAGGACGGCGATATCGACTCGCCGGCGCTGGAGTCGCTGGCTTCGTACGTGGTGGAACGGGAGCGATGAGGCCGCGGCCGTGGGCCGCCGTCGGGCTCCGGGTTGCACGACCTCCGGAATCGCCGACGCCCGATCCGTGACTTGGTGAAGGTGACCCTGTCGCAGTACTTTTACTGGCGAGTGACGGGAACGGGCCATGAGGCGGGTTGGCCGACACGTGGCGCCATTCTTCAAGTGAACCTCCGGCAGGAGTCGACGCAGGTGTCAGTTCTGGATCGAGTGAAATGGCCGGCCGATATCCGGGATCTCTCCCGGAGCGAGCTCAAGGATCTGGCCCGGGAGGCCCGGGAGCGCCATATCGACGTGGTCTCGGAGATCGGAGGGCATTTCGGCGCCAGTCTTGGCGTGGCGGATCTGACCGTGGCGCTCCACTACATCTTCGATACTCCCCGGGACCGGCTGGTGTGGGACACGGGTCATCAGGGATACATCCACAAGATCCTCACCGGCCGGAACGACCGATTCCCCACCATTCGTCAGTACGGAGGACTGGCTCCCTTCCTGAGCCGGAAGGAGTCGGAGTACGACACCTTCGGCGCGGGGCACGCCGCCACCTCCATCTCGGCCGCCCTGGGGATGGCCGCCGGGAGGGACCTCATGGGTCGCAAGGAGAAGGTGGTGGCCATCATCGGGGACGGGGCCATGAGCTGCGGCCTGGCCTACGAGGCCCTGAACAACGCGGGGCACACCGACCGGGACCTCATCGTGGTCCTGAACGACAACGACATGTCCATTGCCCCCAACGTGGGAGCGATGAACAAGTACCTGACCACCATGATCACCAACCCGGTTTACAACCGGGTGCGCAGCGAGGTGAAGTCGCTTCTGCAGAAGGCGCCCCGGAGCCTGGGCGAGGTCATGGAGACGGTGGCCGGAAAGATGGAGGGTGGGGTGAAGGGGCTGCTGGTGCCGGGGATGCTCTTCGAGGAACTCGGGTTCCGGTACGTGGGCCCGGTGGACGGCCACGACATGGATGTCCTGGTGGACACCTTCGACCGGGTGAAGGGGATGGGGGGGCCGGTCCTGGTGCACGTTCTCACGCAGAAGGGGAAGGGGTACTCCCCGGCGGAGGAGAACCCGGTCAAGTGGCACGCCGCCTCGCCCTTCGACAAGATCTCGGGAATCGGAAAGAAGAAGGCCGGCGGCCTTCCCCGGTACCAGAAGGTCTTCGGTGAGGGCGTCACCGCCCTCGGCCGGGAGGACTCCCGCGTTGCCGTCATCACGGCCGCCATGCCCGGCGGCACCAGCACCGGGGTTTTCGGCGGGGTGTTCCCGGATCGCTTCTTCGACGTGGGGATCGCCGAGGGGCACGCCACCACCTTCGCCGCCGGCCTGGCCACCCAGGGCGTACGGCCGGTGGTGGCCATCTACTCCACCTTCTTGCAGCGGGGCTTTGACGGCATCGTCCACGACGTGGCCCTGCAGGAGCTCCCGGTGGTCTTCTGCCTGGACCGGGCCGGGATCGCCGGACCCGACGGCCCCACCCATCACGGTGCCCTGGATCTCAGCTACATGCTGTCGGTGCCCAATATGACGGTGACGGCGCCCAAGGACGGCTCCGAGATGCTGGGTCTGCTCCGGACCGGCGTCAAGTACGAAGACGGCCCCTTCTCCATCCGCTGGCCCCGGGATTCGGTCCCCTACGAGGTGCCGCGATTCGCCGACATCTCGGAGGTTCCCTACGGACGTTGGGAGGTGGTCCGGGAGGGGCGCGACCTGGTGGTCCTGGCAGTGGGCACGATGGTGCTGGAGGCGGTGGAGGCCGCCGAGGAGCTGAGCCGCGAAGACGGGATCGAGGCCACGGTGGTGAACTGCCGCTTCCTGAAGCCCTACGACCGCGGCGTTCTGGCTCGGGTCCTCTCGGAGCACGACGCCCTCCTGACGGTGGAGGAGGGAACGGTGAACAATGGGTTCGGGGCCTTCATCACACGAGAGATCCTGGACGACCCAGGGCTCCCGGTGCCGGCGCGGATGGAAACCCACGGGATTCCGGACCGATTCGTGGAGCACGGCTCGCGGGGCGAGCTCCTGGACGAGATCGGTCTCGACGCTACCGGGATCGCGGAACGGATGCGCCGCATGGTGAGCCGCGACCTCACCGCGTCGCGAGAATCGGCGTGAGTCAGGGGGATGGGGGGTCCGGTCCTCCCCTGAAGCCTCCCATTCGCACCGTGGGTGTGGTGGGCCGAATCGGATCGGAGGGTCTCGGCGAACTGGTCCAGGTGGTGGCCCGACTGGCCAGGGATCACGGGTTGGAGCTCCTTCCCGAGGAAGCACTTCGAAAGGGACCGCTGGCCGATCGGCCGCTGCTGGCTCCGGAGGAGGACGGCGCTCCCGATGTCCTCCTGACCCTGGGAGGAGACGGGACCCTGCTGAGAGGCGCCAGCATGGTGCCCCGTGGGACGCCGGTCCTGGGGGTCAACCTGGGGCACCTGGGGTTTCTCACGTCGCTTCCGGCCGACGAGCTGGAGTCGGGGGTGGCGGAGCTTCTCGAGGGGGCGTGCTGGCTGGATCTGCGGGCCACCGTAGAGGCCCAAGTGATCCACGAGGAAAACGGAGAGGGAGCCGAAATCTGGGCGCTGAACGACCTGGTCCTCCACAAGAAGGGGCTGGCCCGGGTGGTCCGTCTGGGGCTATGGATCGGTTGGGACGGAGGCCAGGAGGAGATCGGACGGTTTTCCGGTGACGGGGTCATCGTGGCCACCCCCACAGGCTCTACCGCATATTCGCTCTCGGCGGGGGGGCCGATCCTGACACCCGAGCTGACCTCGCTGGTGGTGACTCCTATCTCGGCGCACACCATGGCCATGCGCCCCCTGGTCCTCCAGGCCCAGGGGAGCCTCACCATACAGGCCCTGGACCGGGCCGACCAGCTGGTGCTCACCGTCGACGGACAGTCGGCCGTCCCCATCGGTCTGCGGGACCGGGTGGTGATTCGCCCCGGGACGGAGCGGGTTGCCCTGGTGCGATTCCCCGATCAGACCTTCTTCGATACCCTGCGCCGCAAGCTGAACTGGGCCGTTTGACGGCCCACGGCCCTCTGAAAGGGAGGGCTACCCGGGGGTCCCAGAGAGCCATTGCCCCGGCCGCTCCGCACCAACAGGCTAACCCACCATGCTCATAGAACTCCGCATCCGGGACTTCGCGGTGATCCGGGATCTCTCCGTGGAGCTGGGCCCCGG
>SKVI01000204.1 GCA_007129525.1 Gemmatimonadota bacterium
CTCTACCTCCGGGACGGGGGGTGCCGGTTCCCAGGGTGCGGGGTGCGGTTCACGGAGGGGCACCACGTGGAGCACTGGGCGCTGGGGGGCAGGACGGAGCTGGCGAATCTGATCTCCCTCTGCCGGTTCCACCACCGGGCGGTGCACGAGGAGGCCTTCGAGGTGCGCCGTACCCGGAGCGGCGACTTCCGCTTCTTCGACCGGACGGGCTGGCCCCTGCCCCAGCGGCCCCGGGCTACCGGTGTGGGCCGGATGGTGGAGTCGCCCGATCGGCCGCCCCAAACCCTGGAGGAGACCAACCGCGCCAAAGGCATCGACCCCCAGTGGCACACCGCGGCGGCACGCCTCAGCGGAAACGTGGACGCTCCGCGCAATGGGGAGCTGCGCGACCTCATGTTCCGCGCCATGGATGTGCTTGACCCGGTTGAGGACGGACTGGATCGAACGGAGGAGGAGTCGGACTCGCGGGAGGGGACGGCGGATGGGGTGGAGTAGGCGGTCACACTCCGGTCAGGCGCCCGAGCCGCCTCCTCAATCCCCAACCGGAGACTCTTCTCCCTGGGCCCCTGAAGAAATGAGCAAGATCGACGCATCCTTCAGTCTTGTTTTTCCGGCGGCTGGTGGTAGTTTGGCGGTGAAGTTGGAATGTGCGCGAGAAGGGTTGAAATGCACCCCAGGAGGACGGGTGCGGCCGTGACCCTTGCTCTGCGCGTCTTGCCATCCGCTCGGCCCGGGGTGTGTGTGTCCGAGTCCCCGTGTCGGCGAGATGGGTCCCTGACCCGGGCGCGAGGAACGGATGTTCGATCTCGACGGGGTGGAAGACCTCTTCCGGGAGGCCATTGAGAGGGAGCCTGGCCCCGAACGGGACGCCTGGCTCGAAATGGCGGCCGAGGGGGACGCCCAGCTCCTGGCTCGGGTGCGGCGCCTGCTCAGGGCCCACGCCGCGGTGGAGGCCGGGGAGGATCCGGTGGCTGAGCTGGGTGAAGGGCTGGAGGGGGGAGGTGCGGTGGGGCTCGTCCAGTGGGCCCGGGCCGAGGCCGGGCCCCGCTCAAGCTCCGGCGACACCGAGCGGGAGTGGGAGCCCCGGCCCGACGACGTGGTGGGGCGCTACCGGGTCGTGCGGCCGTTGGGCCGTGGCGGAATGGGCGCGGTCTTCCTGGCTCATGACCCCGTTCTGGATCGCCATGTGGCCCTCAAATTCCTTCCGCCCCGTCTCGACGGCGAGCTCCGGCTCCTTGACGAGGCCCGAGCCGCTTCCGCGCTGGAGCACCCCTGCATCGGCACCGTCTACGAGGTGGACCAGGACGTAGGTGGCCGCAGCTTCATTGCCATGGCCTGGTACGAAGGAGGGACGCTGCGGGAGCGCCTGCAGGAGGGCCCTCTTCCGGTGGATCAGGCCGTCCGCATCGCCGTGCAGGTGGCCGATGCCCTGGACGCGGCCCACCGCGCAGGGATCGTGCACCGCGACGTGAAGCCCGAGAACCTTGTCTTCGACGCTTCGGGCCGGGTCCAGGTGGTGGACTTCGGGATCGCGCTGGCGGAACGGGGAGCGAGCGGCTCCGGAAGCCGGGGCGGGACGCCCGCCTACATGAGCCCTGAAGAGCTGGACGGCGGGCCGGCTGACGGACGCTCGGATCTATGGGCACTGGGTCTGGTCCTCCACGAGATGCTCACCGGCGAGCACCCGTTCGACGCAGAGGACCGGAAAGCGGTCATAGACCGGATTCGTGCCGGCCGCCCCGCTTCGGCCCTCGTGGCCCGCCCAGAGCTCCCTCCGTCTCTGGACACCGTCCTCCGCCAGGCACTGGCCCGGGACCCGGAGGCCCGCATCCAGACCGGGCGGGAGCTGGCACGCCGCCTCAGGGAAGCCGTGGAGCCGGCTCCGGCCGTGGCCGATGTGCTGCGGGGTCCGGGAAGAAGGCGCTTCCTGTGGGGTGGTGGCGCCGTTCTGGCCCTGTTCTTCGTGGCCGGGATGGTGGTGGCCTGGCAGGCGCCCAGGCTGGTGGAAGCCCAGGGGTTCGCCGGCGGACGGTTCGAGCCCATGGGCGAGGTCATCCTGGCCGACTTTGTCGCCCCGGAGGCGCTGGCCGAGCTGGCCCTGGCCACCCGAGAGGCCCTGGCCATCGACCTGCAGCAGTCCGGGTTCGTGCAAGTAGCCGGTGGCAGCCGGACGGCCATGCTCCTGGAGCTCATGGGCCTTCCCCACGACACTCCGATACAGGGTGATGTGGCATTCGAGCTGGCGGAGCGGGCTGGAGCGGGTGCCGTGGTGGAGGTGACGCTTGTCCGGGCGGGCAGCCGCTACGTCTTCGCCGGCCGGGGCCTGGATCCGGCCACGGGAGAGGAGCTCTTCTCGGCCCGGGTGACGGCGGGGGAGCGAGGACTGCTGAGCGGAGTGGAGCGACTCTCCCGCGAGATGCGTCGGCGGCTGGGTGAGGCCGCCGGCTCGCTGGCCGAGAGCCATCCCCTTCCCGTGGTGACCACGGAATCGCTCGAGGCGCTCCGACTGTATGCCGAGGCCGAACGAACTCGCTACACGGACCCGGACCGAGCCGTGCGGCTCCTCACCGAGGCGGTGCAGATCGACCCGGCCTTCGGCACGGCACATCGGCTGGCCGCGGCGGTTGCGACGGGCTCGCTGGACTACGCCCGGGTGCGGGAGCACACGCAGAGGGCGGCGGAGCACCGGGACCGCCTCACCGACCAGGAGCGGTGGCACATCGATGCCATGCACGCTTCAGAGGTCGAGTTCGAGCCCGAGCGTGCGGTAGACGTCTACGACCGGATCCTGTTCCGGTTTCCCGCTGACTTCCGGGCTCACTGGAACCTGGGCGTCACCCGGCTGAACTGGCTCGGGGACTGGGAGGGAGCCCGGGAGTCCTTTCTGCAGGCGCTGGAGTTGAACCCGAACATGGGGCACTTCACCATCACGGCAGGCCTCATGAGCCTGGCGCTGGGACACGACGACGATGCCCTGGAGCTGGCAAGCCGGGCCGTGGATGCTGGGTTCGAGGAGCACCACCACCGGTTCTCCATGGTCTACGCCTTCGCGCACGACGACCTGGAGGGGGTGGACCGCATCTGTATACGACTCCTGAGCTCGGAGGCACCTTCCCCCCTTGGGATGGACGACCGGGAGTTCTGCGGCTCGGTCTACATCGGACTCGAGCGGCCGGACCTGGCCGTGGTGCCGTTGACCGAAGCCTTCGAGGACTACCGGGCGGCGGGTCGGTTCCGGAACGTGGCCCACGTGGGGCAGGCCCTCACCTCGGCACACCTGCTCCTGGGCGACACGGCCGCGGCCCGGGCCCGGCTCGCAGCCACTGTGGAGGCCATTCCGGCGGAAGGATTCGCGGACCCCGATCGCTATCTGACCCGTGTGAACCTGGCTACCCAGGCCGCCTTCCTGGGGTGGACGGACCTGGCTGCCGACGTTCGGGATCGCTATCCGCCGTATCCCGAGCCGGACCACTGGTTCGAGCACGCAGGCGAGGCCCTCGTGGACGCCGCTCTGGCTCTGCACGAGGATGACGGCGCCCGGGCGCTGGCCATCCTGGACGCCGGGTTCCCCGCCGGGGTCATGCCGGTGGGTTGGCGGACCTTCGACGAACTCCTCAGGGGGCGGGCCCACGAACTCCTGGGAAACCGGGAGGCAGCCCTGGAGCACTACGGGGCCGCTGGGTCCCGGCGTCTGGCGGTAAAGCACTTCCAGACCAAGGACCGCATGAACATTCCCCTGGCCCGTGAGGGGTGGGCCCGGGTGGCGGGAGAGAACGCCGGCGGGTAGGACCGGTGCAGGCCTCCTGAAGCTCGCGGAGGGTGGCCCGGTAGCCCATGTAGTAGAGCTCGGTACGGCCCTCGAAGTCCGAGTCCGTCCCTACCGGGAGCCAGAGGGCGCCC
>SKVI01000293.1 GCA_007129525.1 Gemmatimonadota bacterium
CCCTTGAGCTGGGCGGCGCAGCCGAAGCGGTTGGGGCAGAGGGTGAAGGGCCCCCGGAGCTCCACCGGCGTGTCGCAGTTGGGACAGCGTTCCGGCATCTGGAAGGGATCGGCCCGCTCCCGGTCGTCCTCCGGCACCACCTCCACCACCTGGGGAATCACGTCGCCGGCCCGCTGGACCCGCACCATGTCCCCCTCCCGCACGTCCTTGCGCTCCAGCTCTTCCCGGTTGTGCAGGGTGGCCCGGGAGACGGTGACCCCGCCCACCTCCACCGGCCGGAGGAGTGCCACCGGCGTGAGGACGCCGGTGCGACCCACCTGCACGGCGATGCGCTCGATGCGGGTGACCTCCTTGCGGGGCTCGAACTTGAGGGCCAGGGCCCAGCGGGGGTGCCGGGAGGTGGAGCCCAGCCGGCCACGCTGCTCCAGGTCGTTCAGCTTGATGACCACCCCGTCGATCTCGTAGTCCAGGGTGTCACGCTCCTGCCGGAAGGCCTCGTGGTAGGCCAGGATCTCGTCCACCGAGCGGGCCAGCTCCACCCGGGGCACGATGGGAAGCCCCCAGCTCCGAAGAGCCCGGATCCCCTCTTCATCGGTGCTGAAGCCCCCGTCGGCCCGGCCCTCCAGGTGGGCGCCGTCGCCCCCTTCCCCCAGGCCCTCCACCCGGAGGATGTCAAAGGCCTGGAACTCCAGCGGGCGCCGGGCCGTGATGGAGGAATCCAGCTGCCGGAGGGCCCCGGAGGTGGCGTTCCGGGGGTTGGCGAAGGGCTCGCTTCCCTCTTCCACCAGACGCTGGTTCAGCGCCTCGAAGGCGGAGAGGCTCATGAGGACCTCGCCGCGGACCGAGAGGAAGGCCGGCGGTGGTCGCCCCCCCTCCCGGAGGCGCAGGGGCACCGAGGGGATGGTGCGGACGTTGTCGGTGACCCCCTCCCCCTCCCGGCCGTTGCCCCGGGTCACGCCCCGGGCGAGCACGCCGTCCTCGTACACCAACTCGATGGATACCCCGTCCAGCTTGGGCTCCAGCACGAACTCCAGCTCAGCGTCCGGCGAGCCCAGTCCCCGGCGCACCCGGTCCACGAAGCGGGCCACCTCCTCGGGCTCCTGGCTCGAGTCCAGCGAGAGCATGGGCGCCGCGTGGGCTATGGTGGGCAGGTCGTCCCTGGGCTCGGCCCCCACCCGCTGCGTGGGCGAATCGGGGGTCACCAGCTCCGGGTGCGCCTCCTCCAGCCCCTCGAGACGCCGGAAGAGCTCGTCGTAGGCGGCGTCCGAGATCTCCGGACTGCCCTCCACGTGGTAGAGATGGTCGTGCCTCCGAAGCTCCCGGCGGAGGGCTTCCGCCTGCTCGCGAGCCTCCTCTCCGGAGAGGCTTCCCACCTCTCGGCCCGGGTCGAAGGGGAGGTCCAACCCGGCCAGGGAATCGGTGCCGCTGGAGGTCTCGTCGTTCCTGTTCTTCCGACTCATCTGGCCTCGCGCTTGTCGGTTTCGGGATCGGGGCGCCGCCCGGGCGACCCGGGTTCTGGGATCGGGGCGCCACGCCGCGCTCGGGCATTCCGGAGGTCGGGACGCCGCCCGAGCCACCGGGCCTCGCTGGACGTGGCCCGTTCAACCTCTATCTTCGATGCGTCACCGAGCAAGGGAAGGGGCCGTGCGCCCCCCCCATCGCCCGAACCGAGGAGCAGCCGGCCATGCCCGCCCTGGACATCTCCCGTCTCAGAGCCGACACCCCCGGATGCTCCGGACGGATCCACCTGAACAACGCGGGGGCATCCCTCATGCCCGCCCCCGTCCTGGACGCGGTGAAGGGGCACCTGGACCTGGAGGCCTCCCTGGGAGGATACGAAGCCGCCGACGCCCGGGCCGAAGCCATCCAGCAGGCGTACGTGGACGTGGAAGAGCTCATCGGCGCCCCCCGGGGCACGGTGGCCTTCGTGGAGAACGCCACCGTGGCCTTCGCCCAGGCCCTCTCGGCCATCCCCTTCCGGGACGGCGACCTGATCCTGACCACGCGCAACGACTACGTCTCTAACCAGATCATGTTTCTGGCGCTCCAGGACCGCTTCGGGGTCCAGGTGGAGCACGCCCCCGACGCGGCCGAAGGCGGGGTCGACGCCCCGGCCATGGCCGAACTCGTCCACCGCCGCCGGCCCCGCCTTGTGACCATGAGCCAGATCCCCACCAGCTCGGGGCTCGTGCAGGACGCCGCCACGGTGGGCCAGGCCTGCCGGGACCGGGAGGTGCCCTTCCTGGTGGACGCCTGCCAGTCGGTGGGTCAGCTCCCGGTAGACGTGGAGCACCTGCCGTGCACCTTCCTGGCGGCCACCTCCCGGAAGTTTCTCCGGGGGCCCCGGGGCTCCGGCTTCCTCTACGTGGCCCCGGAGGCGCTGGAGCAGGGCATGGAGCCCCTCTTTCCCGACCTCAGGGGCGCGGACTGGATCGACCGGGACCTCTACCAGCCGGCCCCCGACGCCCGCCGGTTCGAGAACTGGGAGTTCGCCTGGGCGCTGGTGCTGGGCACCGGGGCGGCGGCCCACTACGCCCGCCGGGTGGGGCTCGAGGCCATCCAGGAACGAAGCTCCGCCCTGGCGGGCCACCTGCGGGAGCGACTGGCCGAGCTCCCGGGCGTGCGGGTCATGGACCGGGGCCCGGAGCTCTGTGCCATCGTCACCGTGGCGGTGGAGGCCCGCGAGGGCCAGGAACTGGTGCTGGCTCTCCGGGACCGGGGCATCCACACCTCGTCGGTGCACCGCACTTCGGCAGTGCTGGACTTCGATGACAAGGGAGTGGAGTCGGTCCTTCGCCTCTCGCCCCACTATTTCAACACCCACGGCGAGCTGGACACCGCCGTGGAGGCCCTCGCCGAGCTGCTCGCCGCGGAAGGCACCGGATGAAGGTTCGCCCGGGCCGGTCCGTATCCCCCTCAGACGTCCCCTCGAAGGAGTCCACTTGCAACCCGAGGTAGAGCGGGAACTGGTGAAGAAATGCCGAGCCGGCGACGCCCGGTTCTACGAGCCCCTGGTCCGGGCGTACGAGCCGCAGGGACTTCGCCTGGCCCTGGGAATGATGGGGAACATGGAAGATGCCCAGGACGCGCTGCAGGAGGCCTTCGTGAAGGCCTTCCAGTCTCTCGGCCGGTTCGACATCCGGCGTCCCTTCGGCCCCTGGTTCTTTCAGATCCTGCGCAACCAGTGCCGCGACAACCTCCGGAGCCGAAAGTCGCGCTTCCGGGTGGAGGTGGTGGACGACGGAATCGGAGAGCTGAAACCCGACACCACACCGGGGAGCAGCCGGCGCGAACGGGAGCGCAGCGAGGCCCGGCGACTTCTCTGGAAGGGACTCGAGCAGATTGCCGACGAACACCGGGAGGTCCTGGTCCTGAAGGAGCTCCAGGGGCTGCGCTACCAGGAGATCGCCGCCATCCTGGACATTCCCGAGGGCACGGTGGCCAGCCGCCTCTATCATGCTCGCCGCGCCCTCAAGGAGGCGCTGGACGAGATGGGAGTTGCATACCCTTGAACCACCTGAACTCCGACCCCGCCGCCGGAGGCGAGATGCCCCCCAGCGACGAGCCCGCCGCCGAGATGACCATCAGCCGGGAGACCCTCATGCGATACCTGGACGGGGAGCTGAGCCCCCAGCGGAGCCAGGAGGTGAAGGCGGCACTGGAAGAGTCCACCGAACTCCAGCGGGAGCTGGCCGTCTACCGGATGTTCCACCGGGACCTCTCCCAGCTCCGGCTGTCCGACCCGCCCTCGGGGAGCTCGGTGTGGGGCCGGGTCCACCGCCGCCTGGGACGCCCGATGGGCTGGCTTCTCATGGCGCTGGGAGTCGGGGCGTGGATCGGACACGTCGTCTACATCTATCTTACCTCGCCTGCTCCATC
>SKVI01000386.1 GCA_007129525.1 Gemmatimonadota bacterium
CGGTGGGACGGGGCCCAGACACCTTCGAGGCCCGGATGGAGGAGCTCCTGGACGCGCTCGCTGCCCGGCGAGAGGTCTTCAGCGTCGTGCTGGGCGCCAGGTCCGGCGACGACACCGTCCGATGGTTCGGAGCGAGGGGGGAGGCGGTTCCCAGCGGTCGCGCCATGACCCCCGATACGCCTTTCTTCACGGCCAGCATCACCAAGCTGTACATCGCCGCCGCCGTGATGCGAATGATAGAGGAAGGGGAGTTGGCGCCCGGCGATCGCATGGTGGATCGCCTGCCGTCCTCCTTCACCCGGGGACTGCACGTGGAGAGCGGGGTGGATCGGACCGATCAGATCACGATCGAGCACCTCCTGGGCCACACCTCGGGGCTTCCGGACTTCATCGAGGACGTTCCTCCGAGGCGCGGCGGCCCGGATGACCGCCGAAGCCTGGTGGAGATCCTGCTGGCGGAGGGGGACATGGAATGGTCCCTGGAGGACACGACCCGGCGGGTTCGCCAGGCGCTTCGGCCCCACTTCCCTCCCCAGGCCCTGGATGCGCGCCGGGTGCGCATCCGGTATTCGGACACGAACTACCAGCTCCTCATGGGGATCATGGAGCACCGGCGGGATTCCTCCTTCCCCGACATCCTCGACGAGTTGGTGCTGGAACCCCTCGGGCTTCGCAGGACCTGGGTTTCCGGACATCCGCGAGAGGAGATGGAGGCCGATCCGGTGGCGACGGTTCGCGCCGGTGAGGACGTGGTGAGCTTCCCCCGCTTCTTCTCGTCGATCAGGGACCTGGACGGCACGGCCGAGGACCTCCTTCGTTTCCTTCGAGGCATGATCCAGGGTGCTCTGTTTCGTAGCCCGGACACGTGGCCTCGGATGCAGGCCCGCTGGAACCGTTTCCCCTTGCCTCTGGACCGGGCGGCCCTCCGGCAGCCCGGCTGGCCCATTGAGTATGGCCTCGGAGTCATGCGCTACCAGCTCCCGCGACTTCTCGCCCCGTTCCGACCGCCCCCGGCGGTCCTGGGTCACAGCGGCTCGACCGGGACCTGGCTCTTCTACGCTCCAGAACTCGACCTCTACCTCGTGGGAGCCGTAAACCAGATCACCGCCGCGCCTCTGCCGTTCCGGTTCGTGCCGCGGGTGCTCCGGGCCGCACAGGACACGCTGGGACGCTGAGCCCCCACCATACCCCCGAACGCGCCAGGAACCTGAGAGCCAGGAGGAAGCGGACACGAACGCAAGGCGGTCCACGGCAAACCGACGCGGCGCCCGTTAGAACCGCACGCCCACCAGGAGCTGGGGGACGAAGATGGACGACTCGATCTCGTCACCGAAGTTGGGCGGTGGGTTCGTCTGGAAGATCCCGACGGCGATTCCGGGCGCCGGATGGAGGAAGAGACGCTCGTCGATACGGTAGTTCAGGTAGACCTGGTAGATCCGGACGAGCGGGAAGATCAGGCTCGTGGAGATGCTCCACTCCAGCCCGCCGGCCTCCACCTTCTCCGTCCCGGGGGAGAGCGACACGGGCTCGAGCACTGCATCCCTACGCTCATTCCAGTGTGCGATGACCACCCGGTTCGAGTATCGGGTGAAGTGCGAGGCGGGCCCCTTCATGAGCCGGCTCGCCCCGGGTCTGCACGACCTCCACCCCCACCAGCCGACCCTCACCGGATCTGAAGCGCCGCGTCGAGCCCGTGCTCCGTTATCCCGAACCGGTAGTCGAAGTCCGTCCGCTGGAGGGTGGCGTCCCGAGGGCTCAGGAGCGCCTCGAGGCGGCCGCGGTCCACATCCTCGTCGAAGGTCCGGCCCGGGAGGTCGTAAACGTCCACCGTGTCCGGGCGCCAGAGGAGTACGCGCGCCTCCGGGGGGCCGCCGCCTGTTGCGGCAAAGGTCTGGAGCTCCACCCCTTCGTAGATGGGATCGTCGCCGAAGTTCACGAGGAAGAGCCGGTCCATGGGGTCGATCCTGGCATCCATGACCGGCAACAGAACCGGCGGCACGACGGAGCGGTACACGTCCTGAGCAGGACAGAATGTCTCCTGGTCGGGACGCGGTTCCCCCTTGGGCGGCACCTGCGAGATCGGTCGGGGCCGAGGATGCGGCGGCCCACGGCACGGAGGTTAGTGGGGTGAGGGCCGGGGGCGATCCCCTCCTCTGGGCAACCTCTCGGCCGAAGGGGCGCCGGAGGGCCCCCCGATGGGCTCCCCCCGCCGAAGCGTCCGCGGCCCCCAGAAGGCCACGGCGACGAGCGCGGTCCCCCATTCCAGGACGAGGCGGATCGGCCGAATGGCCTCGTCCATCCCCAAGAACTCCCCGGTGAAGTTGTGCATGAAGTGGAGAACGATCACCGCCAGAACACTCCGGCCCGTGTTGTTGTAGACCCAGGTGTAGAGCACGGCCGCGGGCAGGATCCCCCAGAGGAAGTCCCAGGGGGTGGGCGAGGCCCGCCCAAAGGCGTCGAAGTACCCCGGAAGCCCGAAGAGGGGCAGGTGCCAGCTCCACCAGATGAGACCCAGCACCAAGCTCGCCGCGAGAGCGTTCCATCGCAGCTGGAGACGATCCAGGAGGTAGCCCCTCCACCCGATTTCCTCGGGTAGGGGGCCGACGACGAGGATGAAGACCACGAAGGCCGCCAGAGAGGTCGGGTCCAGGAGCCGAGCTCCCGCTCCACGGAGGTCCAGTGGCACCGGGGTGACGCCCGCGACCACGCTCATGATGGCGGCCGCGCCGGTCAGGAGGGGGAAGAGGAGGGTGATGACCAACCACCACCGCCATGGGATCCGCCGGGGGTCCACGATGCGCACCGCCAGACCCCGGACACCCTCGCGCCCATACACGACCCCGGACATTACCCATCCGCCCAGAAAGACCCCTGCGCCCCCAACGTAGAAGAGTATAGAGGAGGGCCAATCCCAGACCGTCTCACCAAGCGCCCCGGACAGCATCCAGAAGCTCCAGGTCCAGCCGTGGGAGAAGGCGAGAAAGAGGGCGATGTCCTTCAATCGCCACGAACGCGCAGCCGGGTCAGGCATCATGGGGCGACTCCGTTCCACCGAGATCGGCGCCCTCCCGCTCACCGACGAGGAACCCCGGGAGATGCCCGGCCCGGAAACCAGCGAGAGCGACGAAAGCGTTGTAGGCACAGCACATCGTGACCGGGAAGAGGGGAGGAGCGAGGACCAGCACGACGCCGCCGTGAGCCGGGAGTGCCGGTTCGACCCTCCCGGTCGACCGCTGTAAGGAGCGCGGAGCCGTCAGCGATGAACCGTCCGGTTTGCAAGACCGATGCCCGGGACGACGCGTCGCGCAAGGGGTGCGGGCTCGGGATCCGTCGGTTCCGGAGGTTCGGCTCGGAGGGCGCGGGCGGTATTGGTCCGCGCAACGAGTCCCGGCACCGAACGTGCACTACGATTCACAGAGATCCCTGTCCTGGGCTTCGGGGAATGTCCGATGGGCGCCCGCATCCGACTGGACTTCGTCGTGGGTCGTGGGCGTAGCGGCCTCTATCTCACTATCGGAGAGGCGTTCTGATGAGGGCATCTACCGCACCGGCCCGAAAGCGGGAGGGCCGGACCCGAAACCGCTGGCTCGTGGCCAGCCTCATCATAGGGCTCGGCGGCGCCCTGGCACTGTTCCAAGCCTTCCGCGTTACGTTGCGGGCCGACCTCGAGCGGGTGTCAGGACGGGCCACCGTACTCTCGTCCCCCTTTGGGCCGATTGAGTACCTGGACGGAGGTCAGGGGCCGGCCGTTCTCCTCGTGCACGGCGCGGGGGGAGGATTCGACATGGGCGAGCTCATGGCCGAGGTCCTGCTGGGGGAAGGGTTCCGGTGGATCTCTCCCTCCCGCTTCGGCTATCTCGGCTCCGGGGTGC
>SKVI01000088.1 GCA_007129525.1 Gemmatimonadota bacterium
ACCTGGCTCCTCTCCTGGAGCGGTGGGAGGCCCTGGAGGAGGCCGAGCACCTCTTCTCGACGGCGGCCATCGGCGCTCACTCCCAGAACGTAGCGCTGGGCCGACTTCCCGGGGGAACCGAGCTGGTGCGGATCGGTGGTGCGAGGTTGCCGGAGCTGGCGGCATGGCGATACGGTCGCCGACTGACTCGCCGCTGGCGCCGGTACCGTAGCCGGGCCCTGGTGGGATGGAGCGGCGGCGGCGCCGGAGGCCTGGTGCCCGCACTCGGGGGGTGGCTTCGCCAGATCTTCTCCCATCGGGAGACCGCAGCGGGCACACCCGCCACGCGGCTGGTCTTCCGGAGCGGAACCGGCCCCCCGGCGAAGGCGAGTGACGCCGCCCAGGCCCTTCTGGTGCCCGGCCCGCCTCCCCATGGGTGGACGGTTCGGCTCCCCCGGCGCGGGTCGGATCCGTTGGAGCTGACCGGAGGCGATGCGCTTCGGGCTCTTCGGGCCATTCTCCCCAGGATCAATCGCACCGGCGCCCACCCCTCCCTGATCCGAGCCGCGGCGTCGAGGGTCCAGCGGCTGGGCTCTCCCGGTGCGGTTCTGAAGGACACGGCGAGGAGGTTGGAGGACATGAGGTACATGACCCATCGTCACGGATGGACGGGGGCCAGGCCGCACCGGATCGCCACCGCCGAGCCGGGCCTGCAACTGGCCCTGGAGATGGCCGCCAACGAGGAGACCGAGCGGTTGGCCCTGGAGGGAGAGCTGCGGCTCCTGGAGCGGGAGTGGCGTGAGGCCGAGGAGCTGGCCGCCATTTCCGATGACCTCCTCCTTCCGGGTACGCTGGTGGAACGAATCCGGTCGTGGCGGAGGGGGACCGGGGCAGGCACGCGCGAGGGGGCTGGTCGCTGACCGGTCATCGCCCGTACCTTTCAGAGAAGGCGTCGATGCAGCTTGAGCCCTGAGGTCCACTCATGTCGTCCTCCCGTCCCCGCATTCCGGCCCCGGGCGCACCCTCCAATTGTCGTCCCTCGTACCTGGACCTCGGCGACGCCGAGCTGGACCGGCGTCGGGAACAGGCGCTTCAGGAGCTGGAGGATTGCCGGGCCTGTCCCCGGCGGTGCGGCGTGAACCGGATGGCGGGGAAGTGGGCCGCTTGCAAGACCGGCCGTCACGCGGTGGTGGGCAGTGCCTTCCCCCACTTCGGCGAGGAGGATTGCCTCAGGGGATGGAACGGCTCCGGCACCATCTTCTTCTCGCACTGCAACCTCCGGTGCGTCTTCTGCCAGAACTTCTCCATCAGCCAGGCGGTGCGACCCCAGGCGGAGCCGGGAGAAGATGCCGAGAGCATTGCCCACCGCATGCTGGACCTCCAGGCCCGGGGGTGCCACAACATCAACTTCGTGACCCCCGAGCACGTGGTGCCCCAGGTGGTCGAAGCCCTGGTGGTGGCCATCCGGAGCGGGTTGCGACTCCCGGTGGTCTACAACACCAGCGCCTACGACGTGGTGGAGGCCCTCCAGCTCATGGAGGGACTGGTGGACATCTACATGCCCGACTTCAAGTACTGGACACCGGAGCGGAGCCGGACCTACATGAAGGCCGAGGACTACCCGGAGTTCGCCAGGGACGCGGTAAAGGAGATGCATCGGCAGGTGGGAGGACTCATCACCGACGGCGAGGGCCTGGCCAGGCGGGGGCTCATCGTACGGCACCTGGTGATGCCCGGCCAGCTGGACGAGACCGAGGCGATCCTGACCTGGGTGGCCCGGGAGCTGGGACCGGACACCTACGTGAACCTGATGGACCAGTACAACCCCGCGGGGAAGGTCACCGGGGAGCGCTACGCCGAGATCAACCGCCGCCTCTCGGCAGCTGAGTTCCGAGCCGCCAGGGAGATGGCCCGAGAGCTGGGGCTCCGGAACCTGGACGAACGGCAACCCCACCGGAAGCTCCGTATGCTCAGAATGGTGTGACCTTCTCCGGCCCACTCCGTCTTGCAGAACGGTATGGGGGCCCCTACCATCCTTCCTCATTCCACCTGAAGCGCCTGGACGTCCGTTCCCGTTGGCCGAGCCCCTGCCGTGGCCGGAAGGGGTGCGGGTCCGACCAGGATCTCGAACCCAGAGGAGAATCCGTGCGAATTTCGAAGCGGACCGATGCGACAACGATGGTACCGTCAGACCGCTGCGTCCGGCTGGCCGGCCTGGCCGCGGCTCTGATCCTGTTTTTCTTCGCGGCGGCCTGTGAGCCTCAGCCGGAGGCCGGAGTCGACCTGATTCTCACCGGAGGCACGGTGTGGACCGGTGACGACGAGAACCCGTCGGCGGAAGCGGTGGCCGTGGAGGGAAGCCGCATCGTGGCGGTGGGAAGCGAGGCGGAGGTAGCGGCCTACCAGGGTCCCGACACCCGCGTCGTGGAGCTTCAGGGGCGGTTCGTGTCGCCGGGCTTCATCGACAACCACACGCACTTCAACTCGGCCGGCGCCCTTCTCCTGGGGGCCAACCTGCTGGACGTGGCCGACGAGGAATCCCTCCGCCGGCGGGTGGGCGAGGCCGCCGAGCGTCTTCCCTCCGGGGCATGGATGACGGGAGGAGGCTGGGGCGCCTACGAAGAATGGGAGATGGGCGATGCCGGGGCCCAGGCCCGCCAGGAGTTCGAGCCCTTCAGTCCGGACCGCACCATGATCGACGACATCACCCCGGACCACCCCGTCCTCCTGAACCGGTGGGACCGCTCCGAGTATCTGGCCAACGAACTGGCGCTGGAGGCCGCCGAGGCGGACTGCTCGTGGGACGGGCTGGAGTGCGTTGACGGCGAGCCCACGGGCCGGCTCACGCCCCAGGCGGCGGCTCAGGTCCGGGGTGTCATCCCTCCCAAGCCCTTCGACCAGCAGCTGGCCGAAGCCAGGGAGGCGCTGGCCGATCTGGCCCGATACGGCGTGACGACGATCCACGACAACACCCCGCCGTCCATGTTCCGGGTCTACCAGGCCCTCCTGGACGAGGACGAGCTCACCACCCGGATCTACGCCCGGCCCACCCTGGACCGTCACGAGCACCAGGCGGCGTTGGGTCTTCCGCGGAACTTCGGTTCACACTGGATTCGCCTTGGCGGGTTCAAGGGTTTCGTGGACGGGATCATGGGCAACTCCACCGCCATGTTCTACGAGCCCTTCGAGCACACCGGCGGCTTTGGCCAGTGGCGTGACATGATGGAGCCCGAGGGGAACATGGAGCGGCTCCTCGTCTCAGCCGACCAGGAGGGATACTGGCCCCAGGTCCACGCCATCGGAGACCGGGCCATCGACACCCTCCTTGTCATGTACGAGCGGGTGGAGGAGGTGAACGGGCCTCGGGACGATCGTCGGTTCCGGGTGATCCACGCCCAGCACCTGCGGGGTCCGGAGACGGCAGAGCGGATGGCCGAGCTGGGTGTCATCGCCGAGGTGCAGCCCTTCCACGCCATTGACGACATGCGGTGGATGGAAGAGCGCATCGGCCCGGAGCGGATCCGCTGGACGTACGCCTTCCGGACCATGGACGAGGCCGGGGTGGTCCTCTCCTTCGGCAGTGACTGGCCTGGAACGAACGCCTCGTGGTACACGGCGAATCCCCTCATGGGGATGTACGCGGCGGTGACCCGGCAGACCCCCGAGGGGGAGCCCGAGGGAGGATGGGTTCCGGAGGAGCGGATCGACCCCGAAACCGCGCTCCGGGCCTACACCGTGAACAACGCCTGGGCCGAGGGCATGGAGAACGAGAAGGGTCGGATCGCCCCGGGCCTGCTGGCCGACCTGGTGGTCCTGGACCGCAATCCCCTGGAGGTGCCCCTCGAGGAACTCCAGTACGTGGGCGTGGATCTCACCATCGTGGACGGTC
>SKVI01000209.1 GCA_007129525.1 Gemmatimonadota bacterium
AGCGGTGGGGACTCCGCTGCCTGGGGCGCCCCTGCCTGAGACTCCTGCCCCGCGCGGGGTTCTTCGACCTGCGTCTGCCCCCCCACCGGCGCGGTCTCGATGGCCTGCACGTCGGCGAGCCCCAGCGACAGGAGCAGGAGCCCGGTCAGGGCCACGGCCACGATACTCGCCTGCCGGGTGCCTCGCAGACTCCGGCGTGCTCCCTCGACCGCCCCCCGGGCGCCGGGGCGTCCGGTCCGGCGTCCGGCAGGGGTCCGCCGTCTGCCGGAGCGTCCCGGGCGCGTGGTGCGGCCGGCTCGGGGCATCCTGCTCGATAAGCGCGGGGCTGGCATGGGACGCCCTCCGGACAGGTCATCGGGAATCGGTGGAATGTGGACGACGTCGGTTGCTAACCCCGAAATGCCGACCTCGGTCCCGCGGCTCCCACGGTCGCCCTCGTCGCGTCAGCCGGAGCCGACCGGATCCAGCCCGTTGAAGACCTGCCAGCGCTGGAAGCCCTGCTTCCGGAGCCACCGCTCGAGCCGGTCCAGGCTCGTCCACTCCCGGGGCTGGTTCCGCGCGCTGTACAGCCGGGCCGGAGCGCCGTCCACCACCACGAAGACTCCCCAGGCGTGGGGATGGCGCTCGGGGTCTCCGAACCCCCCGCCCTCAAGTTCCCGGTCCACCCGCTGGACCAGGACGGGCCCGGCCAGGCGTTCCTCCTGGTCCAGTTCCCGGAGTTCCCGTTGCTGGACCTGGACGTCCACGCCGCTCCCGTCCACCCGGACCCGGACGCCCTCCACGTTGATATACACACCATGATCCATGATGTTGACTCCAGGTTCGGGGTGAGCTACACTATGAACAATGATGTGGGGTCAGCGGGGGAGCGCGCAACGGCGAGGAGGTCGTCGATCGCGAGTCCGCAACGCTCCTGCGCCAGGAGCGCCCCTCGTGCGTCGACCTCGCCGCCGGCCGCCCCGGCACCTTCACCTTGGACCGGAGCCGAACGACATGATCGAGACGACCTTTGAAGCCTCCTGGGAAGAGACGCCTGGGCGTCTCTGGCGGCAGCGATTCAGGCGGGCCTGGCCCGCATACCGGGAGTGGTTTCTCAGGGGCGGCGGGGATGCCGACGCCCGGGCCACCACCCGCGCCCGCCGCAAACTGGAGGCGGCGATGCCGGAGCTGGTCCCGATATACGAGCGGCTGGTGGAGCTGGCCGGAGGAGATCGGTGGGCGGAGCGCTTCCTCACCCTCCACGACCCACCCCCCTTCGCCTGCGCGTGCTCTCAGACAGTCTGGCGCCGGGACGACCGCTTCGCCCTGGTCCGGAACTACGACTTCCCGGCCGAGCTCAGCGAGCGCCACTTCGTGGGGTCGCGGTGGCTCGGGCGGGGCGTGGTGGGGGTGAGCGAGTGCCTGTGGGGCCTGGACGACGGGATGAACGATCAGGGCCTCGCCGTCTCCCTCACCTTCGGGGGCAGCCGGGCGGTGGGAGAGGGGTTCGGGATCCCCCTGATCCTCCGGTACGTGCTCCAGACCTGCGGCTCCGTGGAGGAAGCGGTGGAGGCGCTCCGCCGCGTGCCCTCCCACATGGCGTACAACGTCACCGTCCTGGACCGGGAGGGAGAGTGCCGCACCGTCCGGCTCCATCCCGGGCGGCACCCGGTGGTGACGGCTGAGCCCCACGCGACAAACCACCAGCATCCCATCGACGACCCGGCATACGCGCGGCGCACACTGAGTCTGGAACGACTCCGCCACCTGGAGATCCAGGCCCACGCGCCGGCCTCCAGCCTGGATGCCGCGCTGGAGCGATTCCTGGAGTCCCCGCTCCACCAGCCGACCGGCGGAGAGCGGTTTCCCACCCTCTACTCGGTGGCGTACGACCCGGTGGGGGCGAGGGCAGTGGTGGCGTGGCCCGGGGAGCCCCGGTGGACGCTCGGCCTGGAGCCCTTCCCGACCGAGCGGCGCACCGTGCGCCTCCGGGGGGCGCAGGCGTATTCTGTCCCCGGGCGGGCGCCGGCCCGGCGGGGGGAGAACGGGGCCGCCTTCGAACATCAGCTCCGGCTTGTGCGGGTCCATCGCCCTGCAGTTCCGGATGGGCTCCTCCGCGACATCCGACGGGACCTCGAGCGGACCGGGCGGGTGCCGTGGGAGCGGCTGGGGGAGTTGTGGGGGGACGCGGTGTGGGTGGATGGGAGCGAAGTCGACCGCGTTGCTTGAGAACCATTATTTGGAGTGAACCCCTGCCGGCACTCCTCAGGCAGGGATCGAGAATTCAGCCGGATTTCGCCCTCCCATCACCCCGCATCGAGGGCGTAGAGCACCCCCTCGGTCGTGCCGAAGTAGACCATCGTTCCGCGCACGGCCGGGGTTGCCGCGATCGACCCCATCTGGAGCAGCCGCTCCTCCGCCTCGCGACCCCGGCCGTCCTGATACAGGGCCCGCATCTCTTCGGTCAGTCCGCCTTCCTCGTCGAACACCGCATCGAAGAGCGCTTTGCTGGCTGGGGTCTGATACGTCCAGCGAACCTCGCCCGACGCGGGATCCACTCCCATGATCTTACCGTTGAAGCCACCGAACACCACATCGTGGCCCGCGCGTACCGCAGTTCCAAACACGCGGGTGAAGACCGGAATCGTCCACACCACGGCGCCGGCGGAGCGGTCGAGAGCATAGAAGCGCCGCCCGTCCGAGGCACCGAAGAACACGTGGTCGTCCGTCACCAGCGGGGTGGCGATGATCCATCCGCCGCTTTCTTCCAGGCTCCAGAGCACCCGGCCGTCCACTGCGTCGAGGGCGTACAGCCGATAATCTCGGCTCCCGAAGTACAGCACGCCGTCGTCGAGCGCGACCGCCCGCTGGATGTCGCCTCGAGGGAAACCCGGATTCCCCTCGGTCTCGAACTGCCAGGCCACCTCGCCGGTTTGGGCCTGCAGCGCGTAGAGGATGCCGTCGAACCCTCCGATGTAGATGAGGTCGTCGCCGGCCACGGGGGCGGCATGCACGACCTCGGTGGTCTCGTGGCTCCAGCGCAGTTCCCCAGAGACGCGATCCAGGGCATAGACCGAGCCGTCACCGCTACCAAACACTACCAGATCGTCGTGTATGAGGGGGTCGGAAAGGTAGTGATCCCAGAAATCGAGCATGCGCTCGCCTCCGGTCTCGAACGACCATCGGAGTGATCCGGCCGCGGCATCCACGGCATGGAGGCTTCCGTCACGGCTCACCGCGTAGACTACGCCATCGGCCACCGCAGGCGCGGAGTCCACCGCGCCCCCGGTCTCGAACCGCCACCGCTCGATGCCGGTCTCCATGTCCACCGAATAGAGGTGTCCGTCGCCGCTTCCGACGTAGATGCTATTGCCATCCAGCGTGGGCGCAGAGTAGATGGGCCCGCCGGTCTCGAAGGTCCAGGTGGGAGCGAGCGTCTCGACCGGACTCGCGGTGTGGGCATGCGCTTGGGCGAACAGGAAGAGGGGAGCACCCATGCAGACGAAGAGGACGCAGGCGAAAACGGACCTGATGGTCATGAGATCTCGATTTGTAAACCTGCCTTGAGGGTATCCATCTAACCGGACCTCATCGCCACAGCGCACAACATGCAGTGGCGTCGCCGCGAGATCGGACACAAGATATTGCGGTGGGGCCGGTTAAATGGATACCCCTGAGCCCTGTTACTACTCTGGTGCTGGTCTCACCAACGGGGCCTTCGTTCGCGTGGCCGACGGTGATCGTCGCTTGAACCAGTATGAAGTTCAGGTCATGCGGGCATCCCGGGGGCAACCGCAGGAAGATCGGGAGCCAGTTCCTGACGCCGGGGCGAGCGAACTTCACACCGATCTCACCAACGCCCTGCTGGACAGGTTGCGAT
>SKVI01000142.1 GCA_007129525.1 Gemmatimonadota bacterium
CCTTCCAGCTCCCAGGTCGCACGTTGGCGCCCAGGTCCTTCGGCAACGCCCGGGGCAGGTTCCCTTCGATACCGCCACCGGTGATGTGGGCCAGCGAGCGGATCGTCCCCCGCTCCAGCTCGGCCTCGAGGGGACGGAGGTAGCTCCGATGCACCCGGAGAAGGGCCGCACCGACGGTCTGGTCCGTCGCCGGGATGGTGTCGTCCACGCCGAGTCCGGCCCGCTCGAAGAGAATCCGGCGGGCCAGGGTGTAGCCGTTGGTGTGGAGCCCCGACGACGTGAGCCCCACCAGCACGTCTCCCTCCCGGACGCGACTCCCGTCCAGGAGCCGGTCCCGGGGCACGATCCCCACGATGAAACCGGCCATGTCGTACTCGCCCTCGGCGTAGAAGTCCGGCATCTGAGCCGTCTCTCCGCCCAGGAGGGCGCACCCGTTCTCGGAGCAGGCCCGGGCGATGCCCCGGACCAGGTCCTCCACCACCCCCTCGTCCAGTTCGCCGGTGGCCAGATAGTCCAGAAAGAAGAGCGGCCGGGCACCCTGCACCAGGATATCGTTCACGCAGTGGTTCACCAGGTCCCGGCCCACCGTATGGTGAACCCCGGCCTGGAAGGCCACCTTCAGCTTGGTGCCCACACCGTCGGCCGAGGACACCAGGATCGGGTCTTCCACGTCGTCGGGCACCTGGTAGAGCCCACCGAAGGAGCCCATCCCCGAGAGCGTCCAACGGTCCCGGGTGCCTTCCACCAACTCCCGGATCCCCTCCTTGGTCCGTTCCGCCTTCTCCAGGTCGACCCCGGCGCTCCGGTAGTCCATGCTCTCGCCGTCCGTCCCCGCGCCGTCAGTCATGGGCCTGCTCGCCTCCCGCCGCAGCCGTCGGCCGGGCCTCCTCAAGTTCAAAATGGGTCATCCTCCGGAACTCCCGGGCCCGGGCCGCCACCTCGGCTCGCTCGGTTCGGGCCAGCCGGCTCACGCTGAACTCCTCCACCGCCAGGGAGCCGGTCACCGACCCCAGGACCATGGCCCGCCGCAGCCGTCCCGGATGCTCCAGCTCCCCCCCTGCCAGGGCACCCAGAAACCCTCCGGCAAAGGCGTCCCCCGCCCCGGTGGGGTCGAAGACCTCCTCCAGCGGATACCCCGGCACGAAGAAGACGCCACCGTCATCCAGCATGAGGGCTCCGTGCTCGCCCTTCTTCACCACCACCCGCCGCGGCCCCCGCTCCAGAATCCAGCGCGCCGCCCGGACCAGGTTGGGCTCGTCGGCCAGCTGCCGCACCTCGCCCTCGTTCACCATCACCACGTCCACGCGGGAGAGGAGCTGCATGAGCGGCTCACGGCTTCCCTCGATCCAGAAGTTCATGGTGTCACAGGCCACCAGGGGAGGACGCTCCACCTGATCCAGCACCTGCAGCTGAAGCTCGGGATCGATGTTGCCCAGGAAGAGGATCTCCGGCGCCCGGAAGGCCGGGGGGATCCGGGGTCGGAAGTCGGCGAAGACCCCCAGGTGCGTCTCCAGCGTCTCGGGAGCGCCCAGCTCGTGGCTGTAGCGGCCGGCCCAGCGAAAGGAGTCGCCCCGGGCCGTTTCCACCCCGGAGAGGTCCACGTCCCTCTCCCGCAGAAAATCCAGCTCCTCCAGGGGATAATCCTCTCCCACGACCCCCACCACCTGCACCGGCCCGAAGAGGGAGGCGGCGGCGGAAAAGTGCACCGCCGATCCGCCCAGCGCGCCCTTCACGGCGCCGAAGGGGGTCTCCACGTCGTCCAGCGCCACACTTCCCACCACGAGAATTGACATAGACGGTCCGGTTGAAAAGGGTGCGTCAGCTGGGGGAGGAAGCCGGGTTCCGGGGGGCCGGCTCCTCCGCCTGCCGTACCATGCGCTCCGGGGCTTCAACGCCCAGCGCCGTGAGGGCGTTTCGGAGGACGATCCGCACCGCCCGGGTCAGGGCCAGGCGGGCCGCCCGCAGCTCGGGGTCGGCGTGCAGGACCGCCAGCTCCGGGTTCCGGGTGGGATTTCCGGCGTGGTACCAGGCGTTCACCTGCCCCGCCGTCTGTTCCAGGTAGTCGCAGACCAGGTGGGGCGCCCGGGCCTGGGCTGCCCGCTCCACCAGCGGGGCGAACTCCCCCAGCTGCTGGATGAGCTCCCGTTCCGATTCCTGGTCCAGGAGCGTGAGGTCGGCCTCGCCCACCTCCGCTTCTCCCTCGGCTCCCGCCCGACGCAGGATGGAGCACATGCGGGCGTGGGCATACTGGGCCTTGTAGACGGGGTTCTTGTCCGACTGGTCCCGGGCCCAGTCCAGGTCGAAGACCAGGTGCGCCTCGGGCTTTCGCATCAGGAAGAAGTAGCGGGTAACGCCCACGCCCACCTCCTCCACCAGGTCCCGCAGGGTGAGGTAGTCTCCGGCCCGCTTGGAGAACTTCACCTCCTCCCCGCCCTGCTCCACCGTCACCATCTGGTGGAGCACGTACTCCGGATAGCCCTCCGGGAGCCCCAGCGCCTGGAGGCCCGCCCGGACCCGGGCCACCGTCCCGTGGTGGTCGGCGCCCTGAACGTTGATGGCGTCGCGGAAGCCCCGCTCCCACTTGGTCATGTGGTAGGCCACGTCGGGCAGGAAGTAGGTGGGCGAACCGTCGGACTTGATCATGACCCGGTCCTTCTGGTCGCCGAACTTCGACGTCCGGAGCCATACGGCCCCGTCCTTCTCGAAGACCAGGCCCGTCTCCCGGAGTCGGGCCACGGTGTCCTCCACCCGCCCCTCGTCGTAGAGCGACGATTCCAGGTAGTACTCGTCGAAGTGGACCCGGAAGGCGGCCAGGTCCCGGTCCTGCTCCTGACGCAGCCGCTCCACGGCGAAGCGACGCATTCGGTCGAGCCCCTCCTCCGCCTCGGCGCCTCGGGCGTCGACCCAGCCCTCGCCTTCGGACTCGGCAAACTCCCGGGCCAGCTCCGCCACCACCTGACCGTGGTAGCCGTCCTCCGGCAGGGGGGCTTCGTGCCCCAGGTGCTGCAGGTAGCGGGCCCGGACGCTTTCCGCGAGCCGCTCGATCTGCCGGCCGGCATCGTTGTAGTAGAACTCCCGGTACACCTTCCATCCAGTCCATTCCAGGAGGGTGGCGATGGCGTCTCCCAGCGCCGCCTGCCGGCCGTGTCCCAGGTGGAGGAGCCCGGTGGGATTGGCCGATACGAACTCGATCATCACCGGGCGTCCGCCACCGGTGTCACTTCGGCCGAAGTCCGTGTCAGACTTGACGATCCGCTCCACGGTCCGGCCCACCGCGTCCACCGAGAGGCGGAAGTTCAGGAAGCCGGGGCCCGCCACCTCCACCTGGTCGATCCCCGGGGTGTCGTCGGGGATCCGCCGGATGATCTCCTGGGCGATGGAGCGGGGCGAGGCCCTCAGGGTCGAGGCCAGTGTCATGGCCACGTTGGTGGCCACGTCGCCGTGGGCGGGGTCCCGGGGCCGTTCCAGGTGCACCTCCGGGTCCTCCACTCCCATGTCCCGGAGGATCTCCTCGAGGAGTGATCGGATCTGGTCGTGGGCCATGGCCCCTCAGTCTCCCTTGGTGGAGGCCGATCCGGTGTCTGAGCCGGACCCGGTGGACGACGATCCGCCCTTCTCGGAACCGGACGTCGTCCCCGTCCCGTCGCCGGCACCCTTCTTGTCGCCGGCGCTCTTCTTCCCGTTCGCCGCCTCACGCTCGGCCTTCTGGGCCTTCCGGTACGAGTCGGAGCGGTAGTCGGTGATGTAGAAGCCCTCCCCCTTGAAGAGGAAGCCGCCGCCCCCGGAGAGGAGGCGCTCGGCGTCCTTCCCGCACTCGGGGCACGGGGCCACCGGATCGTCGCTCATCC
>SKVI01000151.1 GCA_007129525.1 Gemmatimonadota bacterium
CGGCTCTCGCGGCAGCCCGAGCACGAGCACCTCATCTGCACCGAGTGCGGCGACGTCCTGGAGTTCCGAAGCCGGGAGGTGCGCCGGATCCAGGACCAGGTCCGGGAGGAGCACGGCTTCCAGCCGGTGCGCCACAAGCTGGAGATCTACGGGCTCTGCCGGTCGTGCCAGGAGGCCGGGGTGGAGCTCCCCGACGAAGGCCTCACCTGTCCCATCGAGACCATCTGATTCCGGTAAAGGACATCTTGCATATGCCCAACCGTCGCGATCCGGACGCTCCGGGCCGAGGCGCCGAAGCCCGCGCCATCGGCTCGTCTGCTCCGCCTCCGGGTCTGGAGGACCTTCCCTGGGAGCTCCCCCACCGCTTCCTGGGCCTCGACGGTCCCGAGGCCTCCTTTTCGGAGGCCGGCGCCGTCATCATGCCGGTTCCCTACGAGTCCACCACCTCGTACGGCGGCGGTGCCCGAGAGGGCCCGGCGGCCATTCTCGAGGCCTCCCGCTTCCTGGAGCTCTACGACCAGGAGCAGGGCGAGGAGCCGGCCCGACACGGGATCCACACCCTTCCGGCGCTGGAGCTCACCCGGGAGGGCTCCACGGCGGCCATGGAGGAGCTGGAGGCGCACTACGGACGGGTGCTGGAGGCGCTGGAGGGGCGCCTGCCGGTCATGCTGGGAGGCGAGCACGCCATCAGCGCTCCCGCCATCCGGGCCACCGCCCGACACCTGGACGGGGACCGGCTCTCGGTGCTTCAGATGGATGCCCACGCCGACCTCCGGGACGGCTACGAGGGCGCTCCCTGGTCCCACGCCTCCTTCGCCTACCGGACGCTGGACGTTGCCGACTACGTGCAGGTGGGCATCCGGGCCGTGTCCACCCCCGAGGTGGAGGTGATGGAGCGAGAGGAAGGCGTGCGCGTGATCTGGGCCGAGGCCATGCACCGCCCCGGCGACGACGGGTGGATGGACCGGGCCCTGGAGGCCCTGGGCCCCCGGGTGTACCTGACCTTCGACGTGGACTACTTTGACCCGTCGCTGGTGCCCTCCACCGGGACTCCCGAGCCCGGAGGGGGGGACTGGTACCGGACGCTCCGCTTCCTCAGGCGGGTCTTCAACGAGCGTGAGGTGGTGGGCCTGGACGTGGTGGAGCTGGCCCCCACGCCGGGGCTTCACGCGCCGGACTTCCTGGTGGCCAAGCTGGTGTACAAGCTCCTGGGCTACCACTTCGAGGCGGAACGAGGGAGGGCGGACACATGACCGAGCTGGGGATCTTCATCGCGCTGACCGCCGGCGTTCTTTCCTTTCTGTCGCCCTGCGTGCTTCCGCTGGTGCCCTCGTACCTCTCCTTCGTCACAGGCATGAGCCTGGAGGAGCTGGAGGGCGGGGTGGACCGGAGCCGGACCATGGTCCACGCCGGACTCTTCGTGCTGGGCTTCACCCTGGTCTTCGTGCTCCTGGGGGCTTCGGCGTCCTTTCTGGGGCAGTTCTTCCGGTACTACGAGGAGTGGGTGGCCCGCATCGGAGGCGTGATCATCCTCCTGCTGGGGCTCCACCTGGCAGGGGCTTTCCGCTTCGCGCCCCTCATGGGCGAGGCCCGGATGCACCTGGCGGACCGCCCCATCGGTCGGCTGGGAGCCGTGGCGGTGGGGATGGCCTTCGGCGCCGGCTGGACCCCGTGCATCGGACCGGTGCTGGGGGGAATCCTCACCTACGCCATGGTGCAGGAGACCTTCTGGTCGGGCATGGGGCTCCTCTTCGTGTACTCCATGGGGCTGGCCATTCCCTTCATGCTCACGGCCCTGGCGCTGGACCGCTTCCTGGCCGGCTTCAAGCGATTCCGGCGTTTCCTGCCGGCGGTGCAGGTGGCGTCGGGCGTTCTCCTGGTGATCCTGGGCATCCTCCTCATCACCGGGTCCTTCACCGTGCTCACCGCCTGGCTGATCCAGTTCACCCCGGAGTTCCTGATGGAGCGGATCTGAGGCCAGTCCGCCCCCGGAGGCTCAGGGGACGTCCCCGTTGTCGGACAGGTAGCGAAGGGCCGCTTCCGCCCGGCTGGCGGCGTCGAAAGCCCTGAGCGGCCGCGCGTAGGTGACCTCCCTCAGGTGCAGCGAGAGCCGACCCATGATGGGCACCCGGGAGGTCATCTGCACCATGAGCCGACGGTTGTCGTCGGAGAAGTGGACCTCGGCCTCACCACCCTCGCCGAAGAGTCCCGACGTCTGGATGATGGGGCGCACCACGATGGTATTGAAGGTTCCTGCCGGCACCGTGATCTGGTCTCGCCTGAGCACCTCCACCACCACCGGATTGCCCGTCTCCCGAAAGTACCGGTCCATGACGTAGACGTGGCCCACCTCCAGGGGGAGGCTCCGGACGTAGTAGAGAAACGAGACATCGTCCAGCGGATCGGGGCTGGGCAGCTCCTGGTCCCCTTCCACCCCCTCCTGCAGGTAGCGGCCCTCGTCCGGGTAGAACTCGAAGGCCCGGTACCGGCTGGTCCGGAGCTGGTTCAGGTCCTGGATGAAGCGGTAGCTCGTCAGCGTGTGGATGTCGAGCCAGGAGTCCATCCGGTCGTCCACACGGGCCAGGGGGATGCCCCCCTGGATGGCCATGGTGAGGGGATACGTCCGATGTCCCCTCACGTACTCGGGCTGTCCCACCATCATGTAGCCCTCCCCCACCCGGAGCCGTGCCAGCCTGACGTCGTAGGTCTTGATCTCGCCGGGGCCGAAGGGCACCGGCGCGATGGCGGGCCCGGTGAGGATCCCGGTCCGCCACGGCGCGTCCTGCGCGACCGCCGTCGGCGGAGTGGCCATGAGAAGGCCCACTGCCAGGACCGCGAAGGCCGCGAGGACCGGGGGCCGCACCCGCGGGCCGGGGGCGCTGCATGGCCTGTAGGACATGAATCCGTCTCCTGACGTTGGGTGAGGTGGGGTGAAGGTGGATCCCATGGCAGTGGTGTCCCTTCATACCCCCCACGGGCCGAAATGGCTCGGCGTCCGAGCCAGGTTCAACCCGTCGAGCCCGCCATGGCCGGGTCGGTGCCGGTGTCTCCGCCCTCGGTGCCGCTGACCTCCTGCTCCAGGAGCTGCCGCCGGAGGAGGGCGGCGTACAATCCGTCCCGAGCCATGAGCTCGTCGTGGGTTCCCTGGGCCACCAGGCGACCCTGATCCAGGACCAGGATCCGGTCCGCGTTCATGACTGCAGTCAGCCGATGGCTGATAAGGAAGCAGGTCCGGGTTCGGAGGGTCTCTCTCAGCTCCGACAGGATCCGGGCCTCGGTCTGGGTGTCCACGGCGCTCAGGGCGTCGTCGAGAATCAGGATGGTGGGATCACGGGAGAGGGCCCGGGCCAGGGTGGCCCGCTGCTTCTGCCCGCCGGAGAGATTGATTCCGCGCTCTCCCAGGTAGGTGTGGTAGCCCCGGGGGAATTCGCTGACCTGCTGGTGGAGCTGGGCGATCTGCGAGGCCTTCAGCACCCGGGGGTCGGACGGCTCGTCGGCACCGCCCGCGTCGCCGTCGTCGCCCCCGGCCAGCGCATCCCACTCCGTCTCCAGCCCGAGCCCCACGTTGGCCTCGATGGTGTCGGAGAAGAGGAAGGCGTCCTGGGGGACCATCCCCACGATCTTCCGCAGGGTGTCGGGCCGGTACTCGTCCAGGGGTTCTCCGTCCAGGAGCACCCGGCCCCGGGTGGGATCGTAGATCCGGGGAATCAGGCTCACCAGGGTGGTCTTCCCGGCACCGGTGGGGCCCACCACCGCCACCGTCTCGCCCGGCTCCACCTCGAAGGAGATGTCGTGGAGAACGTCCCGGTGGGCCCCCGGATACCGGAAGCTGACGCCCTCGAAGCGGA
>SKVI01000383.1 GCA_007129525.1 Gemmatimonadota bacterium
CGCAGTCCTTGTGGCCGGCCGGCTTCCACCCCTCCCGGCGATCGAACTCGCCGATCATGAGCAGCAACCGGTGCTCCCCCGCCGACATGTGGGCCGAGAGCTTGATGATCCGGTCCCCCAGTTCGTCGATGGCGTCGTCCTCCGGCATGTCCACCAGGTCCGAGAGGTCGTCGAGGGAGATATCCGGCGCGGACGGGCCGGCGAATGGCGATTCCGCGGAATCGCTCGATTCACTGGAATCGGACGATGGCCCTGGCGCAGACTCGGAGTCCGGAGTGGCCGGCTGCGATTCACCGGAATCGCTCTCGTTCGTCCGCTCCCGCACCACGAAGGGGGTCCAGCTCTCGTCCTGCTTCAGGCCCCAGCCTTCGGACGCGGCCCCGGTTCCCGTGCTCAGCAGCCCTCGACCGGTGTCCTCCCCCGACCACCGCTCGGCGTGGATCCCAGACCACCGCTCGCCGTGGACCCCCGGCCACCCCTCGACATCCTTCACCGACCTCCGCCCCACATCCATCGCTCCCCACCTCACATCCTCCTCCACCCTCCGCTTCCGGTACCCCATCCTCCCCTCCCCTGGTTACAGTCCGACACTCTGGTATCTATAATATAATCAGGGGGTTGGGCGACCTCTCAGGTTGGCGCAGGAGCGAAAAAGTCGGTCTCGGAGGTCACTCGGAGACCGAACATATGCCGAAGACCGTCAGGGCGGCCATGGAGTGCCTCCAGCGCAGCGTTTGGAGCGCATCTCGGCCCTCACCCACTGCGCGGTCAAAATCTTGTCAAGGGCAAAACGCTGCCAATCTGGGACTTCTTGATGGGCGTTGCGGACAGCAGGGGCGGTCGGGTTTTCGGCATGGGAGGGCGAGTCTCCGAAATGGGATTGCGGGACAGCACGAGGGGTCGGGACTCCTGCGTGGGATTTCGAGACGGGATGCGGGAGCGACGCTTCGACATGGCTGATCGAGCTTTCGCCACCTTCTCCGGACCATCCCCCCAGATCATCCCCCCCGCACCAGCGCCGCTTCTCCTCACGACACCCTGAACCACCCCCCGCGGTCGCCGTAGCCTGTGGCCTCAGCCCCGCGGCCGCATCCCCGTGCCCGTAGGCCTGTAGCCATAGTCGGACATGCCTTCCTCCGGCCGAAAACTCCCCCCCTGCCACCCGGAAGAGCGTGTCGCCGCCGGGGGGAAGGAAATTCCGGGGCCCTGACGCTGGGGTTCCATCCCCGCCATGGTCACGAGCACCCTCATCTCGTTACCAACACGTGACTTACGATGTCCCCTCAGTCCAATGTCGCAGCGGTGGCCCTGCGGTTGCACCCTGTGTCTGGCGACGTAACCATCCTCTCACGGGCACCCAGACGTGCTCGTGCGCCACAAGAATCGTCCGCGACGGCCGGAACCACCACGGGCGGACCGCCACGTGCGGAGCGACGCGAGCGGACTGCCACGTGCGGAGCGGCGCGAGCGGACCGCCACGTCAGGAGCAGCACGTCCGGACCGCGCCGTGCCGACTCCAACGTTCGCAAATACACAAGGAGGTCAGTCATGTCATACATGGAGTCATCGCGAAAGGAGCTTTCGAGTTCGAGCCGGCCACGTGCCCGCAGGCGCACCTGCAGCACCCTCAAACGGAGGCCGGTCCTCATCGCGCTCTCGGCCGTCCTTTCGATGGTCGCCCTCGCCCTCATCCCCACGGGCGTCCTGGCTCAGGCCTGTATCGGAAGTCCCGCCATGAGTGGTCAGTTCACTCTCGGGGGCTACGCAGCGCTCGAGGACGCCGGAACGAGCTACGGCGTGGATTCGCGTTCCAATCTCCCCGGCCGGGTGGGAATGGGCGCCCGCATCGGCACCATCGACCTGGATGACACCGACGAGAACATCACCTCGGTGGGAGGTGACCTCGTCTTCCAGATTCCGCGACGCGGCGCTCTCAGCCTCTGCCCCGTGGTGGGGGTGGATCACGACTTCTGGAGCGGAACCTCCGGCGGGATCGACTTCGACTACACCCGCTGGGCCTTCCCTGTTGGACTTGCCGTCGGAGGCCGGGTAGCAGGAGGAAACCTGATCCCCTCGGCCCGGGCCGGGCTGATCCATCAGCGCTTCAGCGGTGAGGCCGCCGCCGGTCCCTTCGTTCTGCAACGTGACGGAAACCAGTCCGACTTCTTTCTCGACGCCGGAGCCACCGTGCACCTGGGACCGACGTACGGCCGCGCCGGGATCTACCGGATCTTTGACGATGAGGGTGACACGGTGATCCGTCTGAACCTGGGCTTCGTGTTCTGACCTTACCCACCGCCATCCCCCCGCCGTCCACGTCTCCAGGGCCGGCGATCATCCACCCGAGGACGTGGGAGGATCGGTCCGCGAGCTCCGGCGGCCAGCCCGGATCTCCCGCGTCGTTTCGGGGGCGCCGGCCTACCGCATCGGCCGAACCCGGACGGCGTGGGGATCGGCCACGTTGACCCCATCTCTCTCGTCGGTGAGGTGGACGATCCCCAAAAGGGCACCCCCGAGTCCGTCCTCGTTCACTCCGATGATCCCCAGGCCCGGCGTGACCCCCGTGGCGTTGTGGGGGTCGCCGGTGAGGGGAACCGAGCCCCGGAGCGAAGCGAAGAGCCGGGTGCCGTCCGGTGCCACGTCGATGAGGTCCGGCGCCGGGTTGCTCGACAGCTCGCCGGCCAGCCGCACTGTGCTCAGGTGTCGGCCCGTCACCGCGTCAAGGACCTCCGCCAGATCCTGGTTCCGATCCACCACCCAGATCCTTCCTCCGTCCCGGACCGGGGCCATCCCGTGCGAGTCCCGCTCCCCCTCGGCGGAGAAGACCACCTCCGGTGCAGGAGTGTTGGGCTCGTTGGAATCGTTCGCTCCGGCGTAACCCGTCAGGGGAAAGCGGTACACGTCGAAGCCGTGGAGGTGCAGGAACTCATGCTCCTGGCCCTGCAGGTTCACCGGGGCTCCGCCGGAGTTCACATACATGGCCTCACCGGACTGGACTCCCCCGCACCCGTTCCCCTTCACCGTCTCTCGATCGTACTCCGCTACGATCTGCATCGGAGTGGTCCGGGAGTCCACCACGAAGAGCCCGTCGCACCGGATTGACCCCGGTCACCTCCCGACAGAGCGTCGGAGGTGGCCTGAGCCAGGTCCATGCGCTCCGCGACCTCAGCTCTTCCGGGATCGTCGCCCATGAGGTCGGCCCCGTCGAAGATGTACATCCACCCCCCGAATCCCTCTCTGTGGTCACTGTCGGCCTGGTCCACGATCCAGACCTCAAAGGGACCCCCCGCCCTCTCAGGCAAAGCCGCCTCCACTTCGGGTTCGGTTTCCGGGGTCTCGGGATCACCGGTAGGCTCACAGGCGGCCATTACGAGAAGGGGCAGGAGAAAAGCCCTGCGAGGCTCGCTGTCTGCCGTCCCCGTGAACCGGCGCTGGGGGGTGACCGCCACGGGGGCTGGACCGGCCATCGGTACAGCCCTTCCACAATTCGCCCCATCCGGCGGAGAGGCAAGTATCTTGCGCGCCGGGAACTCGACGCGCCACACGAGGGTTGTTCGGGTGCTTGCCTGGGCTGGCGCCCGGGCCCCGTTGCACCCGCAGCGCCGTGCCTTCGGGGTCGCATCCCGCTCCGGGCGATATTTCGACACCCCACGAACCGCGGACACCACCGCCGGCAACACTCCCATGGCGCCACGCCCCCATCTCCCCTCCATCCTCACCGGCGCCCTTGTCCTCCTGCTTGCCGGCCTCCTCGGCGCGCCGCCGGCTGTGGAGGCCCAGGTCCAGCCCACGGCGCTCCAGGTCGGAGCGGCATACTTCGATGTCGGAGGCGATGCACA
>SKVI01000283.1 GCA_007129525.1 Gemmatimonadota bacterium
CCATCTCGATCTCCGACCGGAGCTCCTCGAGGCGATCCCTCACGCCGTCGTCGTCGGGATGCTTCTCTGCAAGCTTCTCGTAGATCCGGATGCCGTCCTCTGTCAGTCCCTGGGCCAGATACAGCTCCGCCATGGTCCGGGTCACCAGGTGGGGCGGGAGATCCTCGACTCCGGCTGAAAGGGGGGGTGAGTCCGCGAGATCGTCCTCCGCTTCCGCGGATCCCACCGCGCCCGAGGACTCCGCGGCATCCAGGAGCTCATCCAGACCCTCCACGTCCAGCGCCGGATCCACGCCCTGGGAGTCCAGGGGGGGACGATCCACCGCCGGGTCCGGCTCCACGTCCCCGGTCATGTCCATGCCGAAGTCGAAGACTGCCAGGTCGTCGCCGCCGTCCCGAGGCTCTGCCTCGCCCAGCTCTTCGGCCAACCCGGTGGCCTCGAATCCCTCCAGTTCCTCTTCGCCCCGGTGCTCTTCGCCCAGGTCCTCTTCGCCCGTGAGGCCCCAGGTGCCCTGATCCAGATCGTCCAGGGAGGTGGCTTCGAACTCCAGGAGCGCACCCTTCTCCTCCGACCCATCGGCTGCGTCGGCTTCGGGAGGGACGTCCAGCGCTCCCGCCTCGGGCGCGGGAGCCGCGGCCTCCAGACGGTCGAGCGCCGCCCGGGCGCCCAGGTGATCCGGATCCAGATCCAGAAGCCGGCGAAGACCCTGGATGGCACCCTCCCGATCTCCGGTGTCCCGGGCCAGCTCGGAGCGTTCCAGGAGGGCCAGAACGTTCTCGGAATCCAGCTCCAGCACGTGATCCAGCGACTCCCGGGCCGCTTCCAGGTCACCCCGCGTCCGAAAGATCCGAGCCGCCACAAGGTGACCCGGGGAAAATCCCGGAAGCCGGGCGAGACCATCCTCCACCAGCGAGATGGCCTCGTCCAGATCGCCCTTTCTGCGATAGGCGTCGGCCAGGGGAGCGAACGCCCGACCTTCAGGATCACGGGCGGACCAGAAGTGGGTCCGGAGTGTGCGGATCTCCTGCTCGATGGCTTGCGACACCTTGGCCCTCCGGTGAGGGGTCGTAGAGGAGGCTTGACAGGGGGAAACGGACGGTTCCTCCAGCGGGGCAAGATAGGGTTTCGCCAGGAAGAGTGTCAACGAGGGCTCGGGCCCTCCACCAGCTTGAGCCCCTCCCCGGCTTGCGTTAGCTTCTCGGCCTGCAAGCCATTCGTCTCACCTCGTACGCTTTGCTCCCTGCCCTGGCAGTTTCGTGGGACCCGGGGGGCGAGGGCCCCGGGCGAACGTCGTGCCCGGTTGCAGGTATAACATTCCAGGAGACGACTCGCCGCGCGCGCGGCGAGCCTAAACGAACGACAGGATCACACCCTGTGGGCGCCCGAACAGGAGGGGCCGGCCTATGATGCGGCAAATGCGGGAAAACACGAAGTGGATCATGTTGATCACGGCAGCCGCCTTCGTGGCTCTCATGGTTTTCGAATGGGGAATGGACGCCAGCGGACAGAGCGGTGGCGCCGGCAACGTGGGAAGCGTGGGCGGCACCAACGTACCCGTCCAGGACTACCAGACCATCTACCGGAACCTCTACGACCAGGTACAGCGGACCCAGGACGCACCCATCTCCTCGCAGCAGGACCGGGAGATCGAGGACATGGCCTGGAACGAGGTGGTGGACCAGATCCTCATCCAGAAGGAGCTGGATCGCCGAGGCATCCGGGTCACCGATGACGAGATCCGGCAGGCCGTCCGGACCGCTCCACCTCCGGGGCTTCGGGACGACCCCAACTTCCAGACCGACGGCCAGTTCGACATGGATCTGTACCAGCAATGGCTGAGCCAGGCGGCTCAGGACCCCCAGTTCCTCAGCGATCTGGAACGGTACTACCGGGACATGATTCCCCGTAACAAGCTCCTGCGTCAGCTCACCTCGGGTGTCTACCTCTCCGACCGCCAGCTCTGGGAGGAGTGGCGGGACCGCAACGAGGAGGCCACGGTGAGCTTCATCGCGCTCCGGGCCCAGGAGCACGTGCCTGACAGCGAGGTCGAGGTCACCCGCGAGGAGATCGAAGCCTACTACAACGAGAACCGGGACGAGTTCTCGATTCCCGCCACCGCGGGCATCCGATACGCCTATCTGCCCAAGGCCGCCACCGCTCAGGATTCGGTGGCTCAGGTGGAGAGAGCCGAGCAGATCCGGGCGGATCTGGAGGACGGCGTCCTTTTTGAGGACCTGGCCGACCTGGAGAGCGACGATCGCTCCACGGGACCCCAGGGCGGAATGCTGGAGCCCTTCACCCGGGGTGACGGCCAATGGCCCGAGGAGTTCGAGGAGGTGGCCTTCTCCATTCCGGTGGGTGAGGTGAGCGAGCCCTTTCAGACCGAGTACGGCCTGCACATCCTGGAGATCCTGTCCCGAGACGGGGACCAGGTCGAGGAAGCCAGGCACATCCTGGTGGAGATGGGTCGCACGGACGACTCGGAGATCCGTCTGCTGATGCGGGCCGACTCCCTGGAGGCCCTGGGCCGCAACCTGACGGTGGACGAGGCTGCCGATCAGCTCGGGATCAGCAGCCGGGACGGTCGCATCACCGAAGACTACGCCATCCTCCCCGGCGTGGGCCAGGCCGATGAGGCCCAGGACTGGATCTTTGACGAGCAGGAGGGCATCGGTGCGGTGAGCCCGGTCTTCGAGAACCGGGAAGCCTTCTACATGGTGGAGATCCGGAACCTGACCCGGGCCGGATACATGACCCTGGACAACGTGGCGCCGCAGATCGAGAATCGCCTCCGCCTGCAGAAGAAACTGGATCGTGCCCACGCAGACGCCCAGGCCGTGGCCTCGGAGCTCCGGGACGGCGCCTCGATGGAGGAGGTGGCTGAACGCCTGGGTGTCGAGGTGGAGACGGTGGGCCCCTTCGCCCGCACCGACTTCGTGCCCGGGCTGGGAACCCGGAATGCCGCCGTGGGCGCCGTCTTCGGTACCGCCGAAGGCGAGATCACCAGTCCCGTACGCATCGGCGAGCGGGTTCTGGTCATCCGCGTCGAAGAGCGCGTCGAAGCCGACCGCGAAGCGTGGGAGGCCCAGAAGACCATGCAGCGCGCCCAACGCACCGCCGAGGTCCGACAGGAGCGGCTGGAACTGTGGTTGGACGGGCTCCGCGAAATCACGCGGATTCAGGACACCCGGGCCGAGTACTTCCGGATGGCCGAGGACCAGGCTGACCAGCCGCAGATTCCCATGGCCTTCTGAGAAGGTGCGTACAAAGTAACTCGGGGCCCCTTGGGAGCGCAGGAAGCCCCCTCGCCACCACGGCGAGGGGGCTTCTTTCGTGGGGACTCGGTAGGACTCGCCGATTCTGCCGCCGGCAGCTACTGGGTCGTCTTGAGCCTGCGGGGCTCCCCGTTGTTCCCTTCGTCTTCGCTTCGGGCCTTGGAGCCGGACTCCGACTCATCGGGCACCTTCAACTCGCCCTCGATCTCCCTGAGCGAGCCCTTGAACTCACGAATCCCCTTCCCCAGCGAGGAGCCGATCTCAGGGAGCCTCTTGGCTCCGAACAGAAGGAGTATCAGCATGAAGATCAGGGCGAGCTCCCAGATTCCGAATCCACCGAACATGTCGTCAATCCTCCGTTGAGGCCGTCAAACTCAGATAAGTGACCGCGCCACCAGGGCCACGGCCAGCACCCCCACCACGGTCAGCACGTTGAGGGTGAGCGAGAGAGGCCCGAGGGTCAGGGCCACCGCCACCAGGTCCAGGTGCACCGGACCCAGACTCGCGGCCACCGAGGTGGTGAGAAAGTCCCGGCCGGCGCTGTCCGGCAAAAAGACC
>SKVI01000133.1 GCA_007129525.1 Gemmatimonadota bacterium
AGCTGGAGGACCATGGTCAGGCCGGCGGCCTCGCCGAGGGTCGGTGCTCGCTCGCTGAGCCCCTCCACGACCCGAAGCTCTCCGTCGGGCCCGAGGGCGAGCCCCGAGAGCCGCCCCTCAGACCAGCGTCGAAGGTGGTTCCCGGCTCGGCGAAGGAGTGGTCGTACCCAGGCCTCCCCGCCGACGGGGAAGGTTTCGTGGGAAGCATCTGCTCCGGAGGCGGTGTCGGGCGCGGCCCCGTCCTCCGACGGAGCCCCGGCGCGGTGAAGCTCCTCGTCCAGGTCCTCCAGCCCCGCACGTAGCCGCAGGGCCCGAGCCTCCAGCGCCTTCAGCTCCTCGGGACGGTCCTCGAGTTGTTCCCGGCGCCGCTTCCACCACTGGCCGTCTTGCACCAAAGTCTCCCACTCTTCGCGAAACCGCGAGCGGAGCTCCTCTCGGGCCTGGTTCAGCGGCTGGGCGCAGGTGGGGCACGTGGCGTCGGCTCCATCCAGCGACGACAGCCGGCGCCGGAGGAGACGGGCCTCATCACGGTAGTGCTGGAGGCGGGTCTCGGCCTCCTGTCGGTCACTGGCCCACTGGAGGGTTCTGGCCTCCACCTCACCCTCGGCTTCGATCCAGTCCTCTCGCAGCGTCCGCAGGGCCTCCTCCACCTCCCGGCGAGACGAGGCGGTAGCGCGGGAGCCCCCCTCGGCTTCGGAGGGCGCTGGCGACCGAGGGGACGCAGGAGGTTCGGGCGCCGCATGAGACTCGGAAGCCGCATGAGACTCGGAAGCCGCAGGCCGCCCGGACGGGTCCGGGGCGGCGCTGACGGGATCGGTGGCCGCCAGCCCCCGCCAGGCATCCAGGAGCTGGTGCACCCCTCCCGCTGCCCACAGGAGCCCTTCCACCGACGACGGATGGACGGCCACAGCACCGGCGATCTCCTCGCCCAGCCGCTCCAGCTCGAACGTCTCGTGGGAGGTGACGAAGTGGACGCCGTTGTCCCAGGAGTCCTTCCGCCAGCGCAGGGGAGTTGGAGGATCGGTCGCTTCCTGCTCCCCGGAACCGGCAGGCGCGGGGACCATGTCGGACGCCCCCCCCGGCGTCGACGTGGCGGCGGCGTCCTCCCTCCGGCTCAGGGGCTCGGCATGGAACGGCTCTGCAATCCGGACCTCCAGGTAGGCGGTCCGACGCTGGAGCGCCTGGAGGAGTCCCGCTTCGACACCCTCCTCCGGTCGAACGAGACGTCCCTCCAGGCGAACTCGCAGGAGCTTGCTCTCGATGCCGCCGGGGATTCCCTCCAGCAGGTGACGCAGCCTCCGGGTCCCGGCCCCTGGATCGTCGGAGTCGCACCGGACGGGCGCCAGGTCCACCACCGGGCGACTGCGGACGGGATGGAACTCCCCCTCTCCGCTCTCCAGGTCGAAGACCATGAACCCCTTCTCGTCCGTGGCCTCGACCCACGGGTCCCACCCAACGCGCTCCAGTGAGCCGGCGGTCCTCACCCGGGGGTGGTGGATCCGGGCCGCGTGGTCGCCGCCCAGGGCCACGTAGCTCCACTCCCGGGGATCCAGGTCCACGTCGCCGGCGTCCGGGCCGGGTCGCCCCCGAAGCAGAAGAATGTTCATGGCGGCATCCCGGTCCGGACGCAGCTCAGGTCTCGGCGGCCCCTGCACGGCCCGGTGGGGCACCAGGAGCGCGTGGATCCCAGTGTCCCGAAAGCGGACCGCCCGGGCGGCTCCTGCGGCGGCCTCGATGCCCGGCATGGTATCCAGGACCGCCACCGGCCCGGGATCGGCCGGCGCCCGGGGGGTGTCACGCTCTCCGGCAATGACCAGCACCGATACGCCGGGAACCAGGGCCTGGAGGGTTCGCAGGCCCCGCGTGAGGGTCAGGAAGGCGGTGGAGGGAGGATCGGGCCGATGGAAGAGATCTCCGGTAATGAGGACCATTTTCGGTTCCAGGCGAGCAGCCATCTGGATGGCCCGGTGGAAGGCCGAGGCCACGTCCCGCTCCCGCCGGTTCCACCCCCGCTCCATTCCCGGAAACGCACGGAACCCCAGGTGAAGGTCGGACAGGTGCACGAGGCGAAGGCTCACGCCTCGGTCTCCACCGCGGCTTTGCCCACGTCCAGCACCACCCTCAGGTATCCCTCGACCCGATCGGGCCATCCGGTGGCGCGTCCGCCTCCCAGAACCATGAAAGCGGGGCGCGAACCGGGCTCCGGAACGCTCTGCCTCCAGGGCTCGTCCCACCGGGCCGGTCGCTCCTCGGCCTCCTCCCGGCTCACGCGACCGGCCACATAGAGGGAGGCCCGGGGAACGTGCCGAGCCATCTCCCGTGCCCGGTCCAGGAAGGGCCCGGAGGCGCCCCCGTCCTGCAGCGGCCCCAAAATGAGCACGCCGTGGGGGCGGAGAGTCGACAAGAGGCGCTGGAGGGCCCCGGAGGGCAACCGGAAGGCTCCGGGTGACGACGCCAGCGCCAGGGTGTCCAGGACCACCAGGTCGAACGAGGCGGGAGGAAGGTGCTCGGAACTGCCGGCGAGCGCCTCCTCCACCGGCACCGGCCGCAGGATCAGCCCTTCCTGTTCACCAACTGGCGCCGCCTTGCCGGATCGGACCGAGGCCTCGGTGCCCACCCGGTGGGCGAGCTCCTCCACCGCCGCCAGCAGGTCCGGACTGCCGTCCATGACGTGAAGCCCGGCAACCCGGGCGCCGCCCTCCTCCCGTCTACCGCGTGAGCGCAGGTGAAG
The DNA here is from genome assembly GCA_007129525.1 of Gemmatimonadota bacterium. GTDB lineage: Bacteria > Gemmatimonadota > Gemmatimonadetes > Longimicrobiales > Gaopeijiaceae > PWLA01. The sequence goes on from SKVI01000133.1 coordinate 2,732, forward strand.
GGCCAGGGGAAGCCTTCCCACGCCCAGGAAGAGGGCGCGGCCCCCCTTCGCCCCTGTCCAGCCCTCGATGCCTCGTACCAACGCCCGGTCCACCGAAAGGAAGGGTCCCCCCTCGGGGGTCAGCACCCCCCGGATCCTTCCCCCCTCCGCGAGGACGAAGCGGGATCGCTCGGACCGACCACCCACCCAGGCCTGCAGGTACTCGGGGTCGGGAGCGCCGGCACCGTCACGGCCGGGAAGGGGCTGTGTCCAGACCACTCCCTCGAGGGAACGTCCCTGCAGGAGAGCACCCGTGGACGCCACCATGAGGGCCAGGAGGAGGAGCGCCGCCGATGACCCCAGCATGGGGAAGAAGACGAGACCGGTGAGGAGCACGCCCGCCGCTGCACCCAGAATCGCCGCCGGGCCGTCACGGACGGCAGACCCCCCGCTCTGCGGGAATCGGGACAGGGCACCCACCACCGACCCTGCACCGAAGAGGGGCAGCGCCGCCAGGAGCGCCAGGCCCAATCCCTGACTCAGGGCCGGAGCACCGAAGCCGGCGAACCACTCCCACGCCATGGAGAAGACCACCGCCAGGGTCACCGCCACCAGCACCAGGAGCCACTGGCGACGAAGCACCTCCACCGGGTCACTCCCCCTCGGTCGTGCACCGTAGCCCACCCCCAGGGCCGCCGACGCCAACTGGGTCGCCAGAACCACCACCAACGCCGGCAGGAATCCCGGCCCCCCGTAGAGGAGGAGGCCGGCCGCAACCAACGCCACGATCCCCATGGCCACACCCAGGAGAAAGGGCGAGAGCCCACGGAGCCATCCGCCGCTGGTCATGGATGTACGGTCCCGTAGGCTCCCCTGTAGAAGACCAGCGGCTCGTCGGCCTGGCCTCCTCCGCAGCGTTCCACCTGGCCGATGAGGAGCACATGGTCACCCGCCTCGACCTCCTTCCAGATCCGACAATCCAGCCATGCCAGGGCGTCGTCCAGGATCGGCGCACCGGTCTCCTCCACCCGGGTGGACACCCCTGTGAAGCGGTCCTCCCTGGTGCCACCGGCGAACCGGCGGGCCAGATCCTCCTGCGAGGCCCCCAGAAAGGAGAGGGCGAAGGCACCGTGGCGCTGAAGCGCCGGCAGAGAGGCGGAATCGTGGTCCACGCAGACCAGCACCAGGCGCGGGTTCAGCGAGACGGAGGCCACGGCGTTGGCGGTGAACCCCAGGTCGGCGCCGTTGTCATTGCGTCCGGTGACCACCGCCACACCGGTGGCGAAATGCCCCATGACGCGGCGGAAGCGTTCCTCTTCGGTCATCCCGTCAGTTCCATGGTCGGGTGTCAGCTTTGCATTACCCCTTGGTCGTAGGTAGCTTCCGAAGCGGCCCCAGCCGGCCCGGGTGGCGGTGGATCCGCCCCCGCCCACCTGCATTCGACCCCCAACTGAAACACCATGCGTGCCAAGGGTTTCTTGCCCCTCATTCTCGTGCTGATCATAACCGCGTCCGCAGGGTGCGACAACGTGGAATGGGGCGGCATGGAGATCCACGTCGAGCCTCCGCCTCCCTCTCCCTCGACCCTGGAGGTAGACGCCGAGGAGGCCGAGGAGCCGGAGCGCCTGGAACCCATCGCCCTCTCGCCCCTGGTGTACCTGGTGGAGCGGACCGCGGACGGCGACGCCACCCTCCTGCCCGTGGCCCAGTTCGACGACAACGGCTACGCGCCGCTCCCGGACCCCGACGAGACACCGGACCTGGTGGAGCGCTTCCCCCTCGAGCGATGGGATGCAGAGACCGAGTTCGTGCTCTTTGACCAGGGTGTGGCGGTGGGCCGCTTCATTGCCGACGGGTCGAGCCGGCTGGACGAGACCTTCTGTCTGGCCCGGGCCCGGGGCTCGGGAGTCGTGCACGTGCATCCCGGGGCCACCCAGCGCCAGCGGTTCCTGGCCCTTCGCCGGGACGACCTTCCCGCAGCGCCGTCCGGCCTCCAGCCCCACCCGGGCATCGACGTCACCGACGAGCTCCGAAACCGCTCGCTGGATGCCGCCCGCACCCTGATTCCCCGACTCGACGTCCCCTGGCCCCCCTCGGTCCTCGAGATCCGTCGCCGGATCGACCCCTTCACCGTGGGCGAGTCCCGACGGGCTCTGGCAGCCTCTTTCGTCTTCGGAGACGATCTCCAGGTGGGCACGCCGCAGCCCACGGGCTATTCGCTCTTTCTGATCAGCGCTGAGGAGGACGACCAGTTCCGCCCCGTCTTCTCGTGGTACCAGGAGGCCGGGGCCGGTCCCAAGGCCTTCCCCGGGTTCCTGGCCGCCCACGATCTTCGGGAGGTGGGCGAGCCCGACCTCCTCCTGGAAGTTTTCGGCGAGGAACTCCGGTGGCTGGTCATGCTGGGAAGAGAGGGCGAGGAACACAGGCTGATGTACCAGGATCCCTGCGGGGTGGACCCGGTGGCGGGTGCCCTGCAGGACCACTCGTAATGCGGCTCATCCGGGCCCTCGCAGCACCGGGCCTGGTCCTGGGCCTCGGCGCCCTCCTCCTGGTACCGGCCTGCCAGGAGCCGGATCCTCGCGCCGACGAGGACGCGCACGCGGCGCCTGCCGTCCGGGCCCCCGAATCCGTCTCGGAGGACGCGGCCCGCGCCACGGACCCCGACGAGGTCTGGCCCCGGACCCTCCGGGACCAGGCGGGACGAACCGTGGAACTGGTCCGCCCCCCCGCCCGCATCGTGTCGCTGGTTCCCGCCGCCACGACCATCCTGGTGGAACTGGGTGAGGTGGAGCACCTGGTGGGGCGGACCGACTACGACGAGGGGGAGCCCCTGGAGGAGCTCCCTTCGGTGGGGGGCGGACTGAATCCCAGCATCGAACGTCTCGTGGCCCTGGAGCCGGAACTGGTGGTCCGCTTCGAGGGCGACCAGGACCGGGCCACCCCCCAGACGCTGGATCGAGCCGGCGTCCAGCACCTGGCCGTCCGGCCCGACCGGATCGATGACATCAGGGAGATGGCCGTGCTCCTGGGCCAGGCCACCGGACGGGTGGGCGAAGCCCGGCGGCTCGTGGATCGCATGGACCGGGAGCTGGATGCGGTCCGGGACCGTGTACGGCACACCTCCCCGCCCCGGGTGGCCTTCCTCCTGGGCGGCGACCCGCCGTGGGTCGTGGGCCCGGGCACCTTTCTCCACGAGCTGCTGGAGATCGCAGGGGGAGAGAACGCCCTGGCTCAGGTGGACGCACCCCTCTACGCCCCCGTCTCCGTAGAGGAGATCCTGCGGCAGGAGGTGGACCTGATCCTGGCCCTGGAGGGAGCGCAGGTTCCTTCGGCCCTCCAGCGGCTGCCCGTAGAGCGACTGCCGGACGGCGTCCAGTCCCCGGGGATCGACGTGGGCTGGTCCGCCCGGGAAATCAGCCGGAGGCTTCACCCGGAGGAGTGGCGGTGAGGAACTTCGCGGCGGGAGCCGTCCTTCTGGCCGCGACCATCCTGGCCGTCTTCCTTTCGGTACGATACGGCGCCGTGAGCCTGACGACACAGGAGGTCCTGCAGTCCCTCACCGGCGGGGGGGGCGCAACGGAGCGCTTCATCGTCCTGGAGCACCGCCTCCCCCGGGCCCTCCTGGGGATCCTGGTGGGAGGAGGGTTGGCGCTGGCCGGCGCCGTCTTCCAGGCGCTCCTGCGAAATCCGCTGGCCGAGCCCTACATTCTGGGCATCTCCGGCGGCGCGGCGGCCGGCGCAGTCCTGGCGCTGGCGCTGGGCCTCACCTCGGCGCTTTCCTGGTTCTTGCCCGGTGCGGCCTTCGCCGGGGCCCTCCTGGCCATTGCCCTGGTGTTCGGCGTGGCCGTGTCGGCGGACCGCCGCCTGGACGTTCGGGTGCTCCTGCTGTCGGGGGTGGTGGTGGGAGCCTTCTTCTCGGCCTGCATCGCCCTGATCCTGGCACTGGCCGAAGCCCAGGTGGTCCGCAGTGCAGTGCTCTGGATGATGGGAAGCCTGGCCGGGGCCACCTGGCGCAGCGTGGGCGTGGTGGCGGCCTACACCCTTCCGGCCTGCCTCCTTCTGCTGGGACTGGCCCGGGCCCTGAATCTCATGTCCATCGGCGAGGAGACGGCCAGCTATCTGGGCACCGAGGTGGAAACGGTGAAGCGTGTGTCGTACGGCGTGGCCTCGTTGGTGGCGGCGGCCGGTGTGGCCTTTGCCGGAGTCATCGGTTTCGTGGGACTCGTGGTGCCCCACGGAGTGCGCCTGGTCATGGGCTCGGACCACCGGATCCTGCTGCCCCTCTCCTTTCTGGCCGGTGGAGCCTTCCTGACCCTGGCCGACCTGCTAGCCCGGGTCATGCTTTCGCCGGCGGAGATCCCCATCGGCGTGGTGACGGCCTTCGTGGGCGTCCCCTTCTTTCTGGTGCTCCTGCGCCGGAGCTTGAGGGCATGACGAGGGCTACGCCATGAACTTCGAGACACGGTCGCTCTCCGTTCGCTATCGTCCTGACGCGGCCCGGGCGCTGGATCGAGTCACCATGCGGGTCCCCGCCGGTACGTTGTACGCCGTCCTGGGACCCAACGGGTCCGGAAAGTCCACCCTCATGCGGGCATTGCTGGGGACGGTGACTCCGGAGGAGGGAGAGGCCCTGGTGGGAGACCGCCCGGTGCGTCGATGGAAGCGCCGGGAACTGGCCCGTGCAGTGGGCGCCGTGAGCCAGCGGGAGTCCACCGCCTTTCCCATCAGCGTCCGGGGTCTGGTGGAAATGGGGCGTTATCCGCACCTGGGGCCGCTGCGCTCCATGACCCCGGCCGACCGGGCGACGGTGGACGCCGCCCTCCAGCGCTGTCACATCGAAGAGCTGGCAGATCGCTCGGTGGGCACTCTCTCCGGAGGCGAGTTTCAGCGAACCCGCATCGCCCGGGCGCTGGCCCAGGCCCCCTCAGCCCTGGTCCTGGACGAACCCACCGCCTCCCTGGACATTCGGCATGAGATGGGGATTCTGAGGCTCCTGCGGCAATCCGCCGACGAGGGCGTCACGGTGGTGCTGGTGACCCACCACCTGAACCTGGCGGCCAGGTTCGCGGATCGCCTCCTGCTCCTGGGGGAAGGCCGTGTGGCGGCAGAGGGGCCGGTAGAGGAGGTCTTCCAGGCACCGATCCTGGAACAGGTCTACGGTTGGCCCCTGTCGGTGCGCCGTGATCCCGTGAGCGGAAGTCCCGCGGTGACACCCCTGGATGACCCGTGACGAGGAGCAGCTACTCTTCCAGTAGCCTCACGTAGCTGTCGTAGCGCTCCCGCCGGATCTCTCCGGCCTCCAGCGCTTCCTTCACCGCACAGTCGGGCTCGTGGACGTGCGAGCAACTCCTGAACCTGCACGCCCCCTCCACCCTCCGGAACTCCGGAAAGCTCAGATCCAGCTCCTCGGGCTCGATTCCCCAGGCATTGACCTCCGAGAACCCCGGCGTGTCGATGATCCGGGCCCCGTCGTCCAGGACCAGAAGCCGGGCCGCCACGGTGGTGTGCCGGCCCTGTCCGTGCCTCCGGCTCACCTCCCGGGTGAGCAGCTCCAGGGTCGGATCCAGCGCGTTCAGGAGGCTCGACTTTCCGACGCCCGAGGGGCCCACCAGCGCACTGGTTCGGCGGACCAGGGTGCGGCTCAGCTCGTCCAGGCCCTCACGGGTCACCGCCGAGCAGCGAACCACCGGGTAGCCCACCCCCCGGTACATCTCCACGATGGGGACCACGGCCTCGGCGCCGCTTTCCAGATCAATCTTGTTGATGACCAGGACAGGATCGATGTTGCAGCTCTCGGCCAGCACCAGGAATCGGTCCGCGATCTCGCTCCGGAAGGGGGGCTCGTCGGCAGACATCACCACCAGCACCTGGTCCACGTTGGCCGCCACCACCCGGGGACGTCGACCCCGGGGACCCGCCCGCACCAGCTCCCGCTTCCGCCCCATGACCGACTCGATGACCCAGCCCTCGTCGTCGTCGGTGGGCGCCACCTCGACCCGATCCCCGGCCACCACCCGGTCTCCGGTGCGGGCTTCCCGCTTGATCCGCCCGCGCAGGAAGGCCGTCACGCGGCCGCCGTCCTCCAGGAGAACCTGATAGCGGCCCCCCACCGCCTCCAGCACCACGCCCCTCCCGGCGCCGGTCCCGGATCCGTCACGCAAAACGCCCCGCCCCTCCCCGGTGCCGTCGGCATCCGGAGAGGGGCGGGGCGCGGAGGCTTCCAGCTCCTCTGACATTCAGCGCTGCAGGCGGGTCACTCGGAGCGCCTCAGGCGGCGAAGGACTCCAGGGCATCACCCTTTCCGCCCTCGCGAAGCCGGCGGAGAGCCCGGTCCCGGAGCTGACGGATCCGCTCGCGGGTGACCCCCAGCATGTTCCCGATCTCCTCCAGGGTATGCTCGCGCTCTCCGTCGAGCCCGAAGTAGAGGCGGAGCACCTTGGCGTCGCGGGGCTCCAGGGTATCCAGCGCCGACGTGACGGCCTCGGTGAGGAGCCGGGACTCCACGTCCTGCTCCGGCTCCGCTGCCTCCTCGTTGATGAAGCGCTCCACGAGCTGCGAGTCCTCGGAGTCGCCGATGGGCGCGTCCAGGCGGATCTCAGCTGCGTTCAGGGTCTGGAGCGACTCGATGAGCTCCGGGGTCAGATCGGTGGCCGCGCTCAACTCTTCCGGGTTGGGATCCCGGCCCAACTCCTGCTTCAGGCGCTCCTTCTCGCGAAAGATCCGAGCCAGATCCGACGCCCGGTTCAGCGGAACCCGGACCGAACGCCCGTGGTTCGCCAGGGCGGCCAGAATGGCCTGCCGGATCCACCACACCGCATAGGAGATGAACTTCACGCCCTGCTCCGGATCGAACTTCCGGGCGGCGGTCACCAGCCCCACGTTCCCCTCCTGAATCAGGTCGGTGAGGGACACTCCGCGGTTCTGGTACTTCTTTGCCACGCTGATGACGAAGCGGAGGTTGGCCCGGGCCAGTTCCTGCACCGCGTCCTCGTCTCCGGCCTGCGCCCGGGCTCCCAGCTCCTTCTCCCGATCGGGAGTGATGAGCTCATGCCGGCTTACGTCTCGGAGGTACTGGTCCAGGGCAGTCTGCTCCTCGACGCTGCCGTCGAAGCCCCCGAGCCCCTTCTTTTTCTTTTTGCCCTTCCGGCGGCTCTTGGTGCTGGTCGCCATTGCTTTATCTATTCTCCTTCCAGTCCCGTTTCGAATCGGCTCCGACCCGAAGAGGCCGAAGGTTCCTTACCTGGGGTATGCGAAAGTGGGGAGCGAGCCTGTGGCCCGCGTTCCCTGTCAGATTAGGTGCTACCCCGCCCCCTTCCGGCGGGTCCACAGCCCTTCAAGTTAAACCCAGCTCCACTTGAAGTCCAGAGCAGGGAACGTCCCTACCGCAGTTCACAGGGAGGGGAGGAGAGGGCCGTTCCCTCCCGTCGGCATCGCCGGCCTCGGTACATCGCCATCCCTCCGAAGGACGCATCGTAACCCTTCACTCGGGTCGAGTTCCGCCCCGTCTCACCACTCTCTCCAGGGCATGGATGGACCCCCTACGCTCGCAGACGATCCAGGACCTGTCGGGGCTCCAACCGCCGTCTCTCGAGGGTGAAGATCCTGAGCACTCGTGTGGTTCCATAGAGCTCCCGGGCCACCAGGGGCAGATCGATGACCCCGGGCAGGCCCCGCTCACCCAGACGCTGGACCCGTCCGCCCCGACGCTCCACCAGCAGGTCCAGCTCCAGCATGCGCCGCTTGGTGGGAAAGTCGATCATGACTTCGCCCGCAGCCAGGCCCAGCTCCTCGGCCAGCTCGTCCTCCACGGTCCTTCGCCGTCCTCCCTCCCAGGACACCCATTCCGCCAGCTCCACCCCCCCCAGCTCCGGCGCGGTGAGTTCCAGCGCCCGCTTGGGCAACCTCCGATTCCGGAGCGCCGGGATCCACCGCCGACCGATGCGCCGGGCGTCGTCGGTGTCTGAGGCCAGACTCCTCCGTCGGACCTCGTGGAGCAGCTCCTCGTCGGTGGGCCCCACCAGCTCGGGCGGATTCAGGAGACCGTGCCTCACCGCTTCTCCCACGATGCGCTTGTAGAGGGCGGTGGCGGCACGCACGGCATGATGCCAGTAGACGTTCCTGAACATCTGGTACTTGGCGAAGAGGAGGGACTCAAGGGCGCTGATGGCCTTCTCCTGAACCCCCACCTCCAACCCGCCCGACCGGGGATCCTCCAGCAGGACGAGTCCCTGCAGGAGCCGGTCCACGTCAACCTCGCCGTAGGGGACACCGCAGAAACGTGCGTCCCGTCGCAGGTACTCCATCTTGTCCAGGTCCAGGCTTCCACTCACCAGTCCCTGCAGCGGATCGTCTCCCTTTCCCCTGATCAGGTCGTAGATCCGGGCCGGCGCGTCGGGTCCCAGGGGAGCCATGGCCTCCTGGAGCTCTTCGGAGCGGAAGAACTGGGCGCTCACCGCCTCGTGGTCGCCCGGTAGGCGATCTGCCTCCAGCTCCTCCAGGGCATGGGAGAAGGCGTAGTGACCAATGTCGTGGAGGAGGGCCGCGTAGGGAATCAGCTCCGTGCCCGGGTCCCGCTCCCGGACCCGCTCGTCCCGCTCGGCCAAGAGCCGGAGAGCGGTGCGGGCCAGGTGATAGACGCCCAGGGCGTGATCGAAGCGGGTGTGCGTAGCTCCGGGGTAGATCAGGTGGGCGAACCCCAGCTGCCGAATGTACCGCAGCCGCTGGAACGCGGGCGTGTCCACGATGCGAACTGCCACGGGATCCAGCCGAATGGTGTTCCAGAGGGGGTCCCGCACGATAAGGAACTTCCGGTCTGAGCTCATGGACCGAGTCTACCCGTCGGGAGGGGCCGCAGCAATGGCCGTTCGGGTGCGGCTGGGGGGATCGATCCCGGCCGCCACCTGTACGGGCGACGCGCCACACCCTATACTTCCGGAGAAACCCGAACAGATGGCGAAGACCCTCGATGACCGCACCACCCCGAACCGTTCGTCCCGATCTCCGTCGCAGCGTGACGGCGGCTGCAGAGAACCGTCCCGGCGTGTACCGCTTCCTGGGTCCCCGAGGCGAGGTCCTGTATGTCGGCAAATCCATTCGGGTCCGAACGCGACTCCTCTCGTACTTCAGGGGGGAGAAGGGCGGCCGGGAAGCCGAGCTCGTCCGCACCGCCAGGAATGTGGAGTGGGACTACGTTCCCAACGAATTCGAGGCCCTTCTCCGCGAGTTGCGGCTGATCCAGTCCTTTCGGCCCCGCTTCAACGTGCGTCACCGCCGGCGCCGCAGGTTCGCGTGGATTCGCCTCACCCCCGGCCCGGCCCCCCGCCTTGTGGCCACCCGTGCGCCTCGCAAGGACGGGAGTCGGTACTTCGGTCCCTTTCCCGCGTCCCGGGCGCTGCCCCGCACTCTGCGGGAGCTGGCCCACGTCACCGGCCTCCGGGACTGCCCGGAGAAGACCCCCATCCACTTCGCCGACCAATTGGATCTCCTGGGTACGCATCGAACCCCTTTGTGCATTCGGGGCGAAACCGGCACCTGCCCGGCCCCCTGCGCGGCCCTCTGTACCCAGGGAGAGTACCGGGAGGGGGTTCGCCGGGTCGAGGCCTTCCTCACAGGAGAGTCGGACGAGGTGCCGCGCCTCCTTCGAGCTCGCATGACGGAGGCCTCCCGGGCACGGGAGTTCGAGCGGGCCGCCCGACTCAGAGACCGGGCCCAGCGGCTGGAGGAGCTCCAGGAACGGGTGGTGGAGTTCCACCGTCACCTGCACCGCCTCTCCTTCGTGTACCATATCGAAGGCACACGACCCGGCGAAGATCGACGCTACCTCATCGTGGCGGGACGGGTGCGCCACACCTTTTCCGGTCGGGAGGCGGTCCACGGAGACGACCCGAAGGTATCGCCGCAAAGACTTCACCGGATTCTCCGGGAGCCCCGGGATAACCCCTGGACCCTCTCAGCGACACAGCGCGAGGAACTCTTCCTGGTCATCCGGTGGTTCCGTCAGCGGCCCGGGGAGCTGGCGTGCACTCGTCCCCTGGAGGAGCTCCTGTCCTGAGCCGTCCACTCCAACTCAGCCGTCGGCCCCAGCCAGCTCGCGGACGATCCGGTACTCATCTTCCCGCACGGGCTGGACCGAGAGCCGCATGCGCCGCACCAGAACCATCTTTTCCAGCGCCGGGTGCTCCTTGATCTCCTTCAGCGGAACGAGGCGGGGAAACTCCTCCACGAACTCCACATCCACCAGGAACCAGCGGGGCTCCTCGCGGGTGGCCTTCTCGTCGTGGTAGCGGCTCTCCGGGTCGAACTGGGTGGGATCCGGATACGGTTCCGAAGCCACCCGCGCCACGCCCACCACCCCCGACGGACGGGCGTTGGAATGGTAGTACAGGATCAGATCCCCCGGGCTCATATCATCCCGCATGTGATTGCGGGCTTCGTAGTTCCGGACCCCGACCCAGCGGGTTTTTCCGTCGCGCCGCAGGTCGCGAATGGAGTACTCGTCCTCCTCGCTTTTCATGAGCCAGTACTTCTGGGCCGCCATGGCCTCTCCTCGTTGGTTCGTTTGGAATGCTGTCGGACAGGTTCCGGGGCCTACCAGATCAGGTGGAACTGCTCCTGCCTCCGGAAGACCCAGTGACGCTCGCCGGCCTCGTCCAGGTAGGCTTCCTCCTCCTGACGACACTGCACCGGCTTGCCGTTCCATTCGGGGACCGGCACCGTGGCCTGCAACTCGATGGAGTGCCAGGTGGACGCTCTCAGGACCACGTCACCTCGCACGGGAACCCCCTCCTGGGCGTCCCAGCGCCCGATGAGAGGACCGGCGCCGTGACCGTGGTCGCCGATGGGGTGCGTGTAGACGGTGCCGTCGATCCCCTCCTCCTCCAGGCGGGCCAGGGTGGCCGCCAGTATCTCGTTTCCGGTTCGCCCGGGTTCCATCTCCTCCAGGAGCAGGGGGTCTGGTCCCCCGCGGTCGCGGCCTCGACC
>SKVI01000282.1 GCA_007129525.1 Gemmatimonadota bacterium
ATCGGCGCGGCTCGTCGTTCCAGAGAAGGTGCTGGCCGCTGCGGGTGCCGTTCCGGACCGGCACCATGCGGATCCGCCGGCTGATCCGGGGAACGCGCTCGCCCCGCTCCGGAAAGTTGGACCTGTAGCGGGGAGTGAATCGGTGACTGGTGAACTTCAACATGGGGACCTCCCGCCTGAACGTTTGTCTGGACTCGTGCTCCGGGGCTCCTCCCCCGGCATCTCACCCTACGAGTCCCAGCCCACCGGAGATTCAGCGCACGTCTCCGGCTGATCCCTGCGTCAGGTCCCCCGGGGCCGACTCCCCATCACCGCCCGCGACGGAAGCACCGCCTCCCGCACCCGGGTACCGTCGCTGCGCAGGGCGCGGATCACCTCTTCCACGTGATCCCGTCCCCGCGTCTCCAGGTGCATGACGATCTCCACGTCTCCCACGGAGATGTCGGCGAAGGCCCGCTGGTGGGCCACCTCCAGGACGTTGGCTCCGTGGGCGGCCACCCGCTGGGTCAGGCGAGCCAATGAGCCGGGCCGATCCCGAACCGTGAAGACGAGGCGGGCCATGCGGCCGTCGTCCACCATCCCCCGATCGATGATCCGGGAGAGGATGTTCACGTCGATGTTGCCCCCGCAGAGGAGCGCCACCACCGACGTGTCCGAAGCCACCTGGACCCGGCCCGACAGGAGGGCGGCCAGGCTCGCCGCCCCGGCACCTTCCACCACGCTCTTCTCCCGCTCGAGAAGGAGGAGGATCGCCCTGGCGATCTCCTCTTCTCCCACCACCACGATGTCGTCCACGTAGCGCTCCACCAGGGGGAAGGTCACCTCTCCAAGCGCCTTTACGGCGATGCCGTCGGCCAACGTCTCCTGGGTCTCCACCTCCACGATCCGGCCGGCCTCCCGAGAACGGGTGGCCGAAGGGGCGGCCTCTACCTCCACCCCGATGACCCGCACATCGGGCTTGAGCGACTTGAGACCCACCGCGATCCCCGAGATGATCCCCCCACCGCCGATGGGCACCACCACCACGTCCAGGTCGGGAAGCTGCTCCATGAGCTCCAGGGCGATGGTGCCCTGCCCCGCCACGATGAGCTCGTCGTCGTAGGCGTGGACCATGACCAGGTCCCGCTCGCGCTGGAGGCGGCGCGACTCCTCGATGGCCTGGGAGAAGCGCTGTCCGTGGAGGATCACCTCGGCCCCGTGGCGCCGGGTGTTGCTCACCTTGACCAGGGGGGTGGGCTCGGGCATGAGGATGGTGGCGGGGATCCCGAGACGGGTGGCATGAAAGGCCACGGCCTGGGCGTGGTTTCCGGCGCTGGCGGCGATGACGCCCCGGCGTCGCTCGTCGTCGGAAAGCCCAAGGAGCCGGTTCAGGGCACCCCGCTCCTTGAACGAACCGGTCCGGTGAAGGTTCTCGAACTTGAAGTGGAGCCGGCCCGGGATCAGGTCGTCGAAGACCAGCGATCGAGTGCACGGGGTGAGGACGATCTCGTCCTGTACCCGCTCATGGGCAGCACGGATGTCGTCCAGGGTGACCGGGCTCATGGGGACTCCGGAACCAGGGAGCGATGAAGGTGGCGAAGGCGCCAGCCGTCGTCGGTGGGAACCAGCACCACCGTCTCGTGGAGCCGGCGCCCGTCCATCTCCTGCACCGGATCGGGCGCCTCCGGGTCAACGACCCGGAGCACCAGCTGCGAGACGACCACGGCCACTCCGCCGGGAAGGGAGACCCGCTGCGACTGCTCCTCCACCTCGAGACCCTGGGCCAGGACCGATCGAAGCTCCAGGAGCACCTCTCCCCTGGAGGCGTCAGCGGCGGCCGCGCCCACGAGATCGTCCACCAGGGTGGCGTCCCGGTCCACCAGGGCCAGGGCCAGCGAGAGATCTCCCAGGGCCATGGCCTCCCGGAAGGTCCGGAGGGCGTTCAAGGCAGCCTCCTCGGGCGGCACGGGAGGGACGATCACTCGCTCGGCCTCCTGAACCTCCGAGATCTCCCCCTCCGCGACCTCCGCCTCGGCGGCGTTCTCTCCACGCTTTTCGAAGGTGCAGGCTCCGGTCAGGGTGACGATGACCGCAACGACGATGGCGAAGCGACTCAGTTCTCGAACCCCAGGAGAGCCTCGAGCTCCTCCTCGGTGAGGTCGTCGGCGGAGCGGGTGCCGATGCCCCCTGCCTTCCGGGGGTGCTGGGGCCGATCGTCCTTCCGGGAGGCCAGGGACTCGCCGGAGTAGCCATAGCCGTCCAGGGAGATCCGCTCCAGCGACCGGCCCAGCCGGTGCTCGATGGACTTGAGGTGACCCAGCTCGCCGGAGGTGACGAAGGTCACCGCAGTGCCCGCCGATCCGGCGCGGCCGGTGCGACCGATGCGGTGCACGTAGTCTTCCGGGTCCAGGGGGACATCGTAGTTCACTACGTGGCTGATCCCCTCCACGTCCAGGCCCCGCTGCGCCACGTCGGTGGCCACCAGCACCCGGGTCTGGCCGTCGGAGAAGCGCTCCAGGGCGCGAATCCGCTGCCGCTGCTGCCGGTCGGAGTGCATGGCATCGGTGACGATCCCCTCTCGACCCAGCCGCGCACTCAGGGCGTCGGCTCCGGCCTTGGTCCGGGTGAAGACCAGGACCTGGTTCCAGCCGGTCTCGCTCAGGAGCTGCAGGAGCAGGTCGGGCTTCCGCTGGGGCTTCACCATGTAGACCATCTCCTCGATGAGGTCGGCCACAGTTCCGGAAGGCGTAGCCTCGATCCAGGCGGGATCCTTGGTGATCCGGAGTGCCAGGGCGTGCACCCCGTTGGGCATGGTGGCGCTGAAGAGCATGGTCTGACGGTCCCGGGGGGCCTTCTGCAGCACCTCTTCGATCTGCGGGCGGAAGCCCATGTCCAGCATCCGGTCGGCTTCGTCCAGCACCAGCACCTTGACCCCGCTCAGGTCCACGTTCCCCCGGGCCAGGTGGTCGTTGAAGCGGCCTGGCGTGGCAGCAATGATCTCCCACCCGCCCCGGAGCGCGGTGATCTGCGGCTCATAGCCCACGCCGCCCACCACATCGGCCACCCGGAACGTACTTCCCCTGGCCAGGAGACGGGCGTCTTCGGCCACCTGCTGGGCCAGCTCCCGGGTGGGGCAGAGAACCAGGACCTGCAGCCCGGCTCCGGCCTCCACCCTCTCCAGGGCCGGGATCATGAAGGCACCGGTCTTTCCGGTACCGGTCTGAGCCACGCCCACCATGTCGCGTCCCTGCATGGCCGGGGGAATCCCCTGGTCCTGGATCGGGGTGGGTCGGGTCCAGCCCTGGGCCTCGATGGCCGCCAGACGGTCTTCTGAAATTCCAAGGCTCTCGAAAGTTCTATCGTCGTCCAAGTGTCACTCCGTGCATGATGTCCGTTAATGGCATGAGGACGTGCCGCCGGGACCCTCCCGACGCACGACCCCGCCCCTTATAGTTTAACGGTACGGCTTCGTTCCGTCCGACATCGTGCATTTCCACCACCTGCTCATCCCATGGTATCGTCCCAGAACGACTCCTTTCGCGTCCTCTTCGTCTGCCTCGGCAACATCTGCCGTTCTCCCCTGGCCGAGGGAGTGTTCCAGCACCTGGTTCGGGAAGAAGGGCTGGAGGATCGGTTCGAAGCGGACTCTGCCGGGACCGGCGCCTGGCACGTGGGCGAGGACCCGGATCCCCGCTCCCGGGCCGTGGCCGAAAAGCACGGAATCCGCCTCCAGGGACCGGCCCGCCAGGTGGAGCCCATCGACTTCGCCCGCTTCGACCTGGTGCTGGCCATGGACGAGGACAACCTCCGCAACCTGGACTCCCTGCGTGACGGCAGCGCCTCTGCCG
>SKVI01000060.1 GCA_007129525.1 Gemmatimonadota bacterium
CTTCCAGGAGCAGGCCCAGGGCGCGAAGGCGGGCTGCCCGGTGTCGCAGGCCCTGGGCGCCATCGACATCGAGCTGGAGGCTCGACTGGTCTCCTGAGAGCTCCGGGGTCCCTTGTGCCCCCCGTTCTCCTTTCCGATAATCCGGAGCCATGACGACGCTCGCGTGGGTTCTGGGAATATCGCTCGGCGTCTCGTTTCTCTGCTCGATCCTGGAAGCGGTACTCCTCTCCATCAGCTACTCCTTCGTGGAGGTGCTCCGGGAGCAGGGTCGCCGGTCGGGAGTCTTCCTTCAACGGATGCAGCGGCGGATCGACGAGCCCATCTCGGCGATCCTGACCCTGAACACCATCGCCCACACCGTGGGCGCCGCCATGGGAGGGGGCCTGGCCCTGCAGGTCTTCGGTCAGGAATGGATGGCCCTCTTCTCCGCGGGCCTCACCCTGGCCATCCTCCTCTTCTCTGAGATCCTTCCCAAGACCCTGGGCGCCACGTACTGGAAGGAGCTGGCGCCGGCCACGTCATACGTCCTCCAGATTCTCATCTGGGTCATGAAGCCCGTGCTCATTCCCCTGGGTGTGTTCTCGAAGATCATTGCCCGGAATCGGGCCGATCAGTCCACCGTCAGTCGGGCCGAGCTGGAGGTGCTGGCTGAGCTGGGGCGCCGCGAGGGAACGCTGGCCGAAGAGGAGTGGCGGGTGGTCACCAACGTCATGAACCTGGACAACGTGACGGTGAGCGAGGTCATGACGCCCCGGACCGACATCGTGGCCGTCCCCGTGGAGGCCACCGTGGAGGAGGCAAAGGCGCTGATGCTGGACGAGGGGCACCTGCGGCTTCCGGTCTACGATGGCAGCCTGGATCGGATCAGCGGAATACTCCTGGCCCGGGATCTCTGGCAGGCCGACCGGGAGGGCGTGGCCACCATCAGGGGAATCCTCCGACCGGTCTACTACGCTCCGGCGGGCAAGGCCGTGCAGGACCTCCTGATCGAAATGCGCCTGCAGCGGAGCAAGATGGTCATCGTGGTGGACGAGTTCGGCGGGACGGCGGGCCTGGCCACCCTGGAAGATCTTCTGGAAGAGATCGTGGGCGAGATCCAGGACGAGCACGAAGCCGACGAACCGGTGGACTTCCACGACGTGGGCGGGGGGATTGTCCGGATCTGGGGCGGCGTTCCGGTGCGCGAGGTCAACGACCGTCTGGAACTCGACCTTCCGGACGACCAGCACGACACCATCGGCGGCTACGTCTTCGGGGCCCTGAATCGAGTCCCCCTGGTGGGGGATGAGGTGGGGGTTGAAGGCGGCCGGTTCCGAGTGGTCAAGATGCGGGGACGTCGGGTCGAGTACCTGCGCTTCTTCTCTCCTGAAGCCCTGAGCCGTGCCGAGGGCGGCCCGGAGACCCCACCGACAACGACAGTGAGCCCCGAGGGCCAACCCGGTAGAGGACGCCGCGGGCCAGGCTGAATCGGCACCTCATCGTCGAAGCCGGAATGAACGCCGATGCGGCGATCCGGGGCCTCCGGAGTGCGGACCGGGAGCGCCGGTTCAGGCGCCCTTCGGAGTCGGAGAGGTGCGAAACTCGGCGTCGGCGCTGTCCACGTGCAGGTGCAACGTCCGGGTGGGGAAGGCGAAGCTGGCATCCAGCGCCTCGATCCGCCGGTACAGTTCCAGGTTGATCTGCTGCTGGGTGTCCCGGAAGGCCGGAAAGTCCGGGATGGTCATGAAGTAGACCACTTCGAACTCCAGCGACGAGTCACCGAACTCGGCGAAGTGTGCCCGGTCGAAGCGGCAGTTGTCCGCTGTCTCCACGACCTCCTCCACGATCCTGGGGATCTCCTTCAGCTTGTCGTATCCGGTGTCGTACTGTACCCCGAAGGTAAAGAGGATCCGGCGCTCGTCCATGCGTTTGAAGTTCCGCACCCGCGACGAGAGGAGGTCGGAGTTGCCGAAGACCAATTGCTCACCGGAGATGGAGCGGATGCGGGTGGTCTTGAGCCCCACGTGCTCCACGGTTCCCATGTGATCGCCGACGATGATGAAGTCGCCGATGACGAAGGGGCGGTCAAAGACGATGGACAGCGAGGCGAAGAGATCGCCCAGGATGTTCTGGAGGGCCAGGGCCACGGCGATGCCTCCGACCCCCAGCCCCGCCAGCGCCGGCCCGATCTCGAAGTCCAGGACCGAGAGGGCCGTGAGGAGGATGACGGACCACACCACCAGCCGAACCAGGAAGCCCATGGCCCCGATGGCGGTGGCGGCGCCGGGATCGTCTTCGATATGCCGGTCGCGGTAGCGGTTCAGCAGCCACGAGACCACCTCGGCGGCCCAGAGTCCCAGCTGCACCAGCACCGCCAGGATGGCCAGAACGCCCATCCGGGAGGCCCACGTCAGCCCAAGCGTCAGCGAAGCCACCCACAGGGCCACCGCCAGAACCACGAATCCCTTGGTCTTTCGAAGGAGCTGTGCGGCGACCTCGTCGGCCCGCCCGGGCCTGCGGCGACTCAGGGCCTCGAGCCGGCCCGCCACAATCCGGATGACGATCTTCAGCAGCGGGTGCGCCAGGAAGAGAACCACCACGGCCACGCCCCAGTTCAGGAGCGAGGCGCCCAGAAACTCCCATTCCAGAAACGCGAGACTCTCGGGCAGCTGAATCAGGTCGCCCAGGGAGAAGATCTCGGGGGTGTCAGGGGGTTCCTGGATCATGGAGGATGAAGGTTTGAGGGTGGAGTAACCATGCCCCGCGCCCGCCGTCCCGGGCGGGGGTCACGGTATCGTCCGTGCTCAGGAGCTCGGAGCGGTGCCGGAAGATTGGACCGGTTGCGCCGGGTCCTCGGCACCGTCAGCCGTCCGGTCTCTGCTGGTCTCCTCCCGCCAGAAGGCGATGGCCAGGAGGATCGCACCCACGGTGATGGCCATGTCGGCCACGTTGAAGATGGGCCAGAGCATGAAACCCAGGTCGATGGGTCCGATAAAGTCCACCACGCCCCGGTCCCAGCGCACCCGGTCGTACAGGTTGCCCAGGGCGCCCGCCAGGACGAGAGCCGACGCCAGGCTCCGCAACTCGTCGCCTGGCCGAGCCTGAACCAGGAGGGTCACCAGGAAGGCCACCGCCACCAACGTCACGGGTACGAAGATCCACCGTGGGTCGTCACCGATGGTGAGCCCGAAGGCCGCCCCGGTGTTGAAGGCCAGGGTGAGGGGCACCAGCCCGCCCAGCAGCTCCAGTTGGCGCCCGTCGCCCAGGGCGCGAAGGGCCCAGGCCTTGGTAGCCAGGTCGGCAACCAGGAGCACCAGTGCCACTGCGGCGGCGCTCACCTGCTGTGTACGTGCTTTCATGCGTGATCTGTCGTGGGTGTGTTGTATGACCACCGTCCGGTGGCCCGGTGACTTCGAGGGCTGTGACGGTACCCGGCGGATACGGCGGCTGAAATGTCTAGAAGGCTGTTGCAGAAGTACAGGGCCCTTCCGCTTGGAGAGCCGACCCCCACCTTCTCAGAGGTCGCCCAGCTCCAGGCGGGCGGAACCCTCCACTTCCACCCGAACCACCAGGACATCCCTGGCGGCCTGCAGTGCGTTCACCTCCAGCTCCGCGACCTTCCCGAAGAGCCAGGCGTCTGGTCCGAGCTGACGGTCCAGAGACGTCCCCACCACCAGGGCAACCTGGCTGAGGGTCTCCTGGAGGGGCCAGCGCGTCCGGGTCCGCAGGTCACCCACCAGTCCGGTGCGGAGAGCCCAGGCCGCCACCTGCGCCAGGAGGTTCCGGGTGGCGACGTGAACCTCCAGGTCGGGTAGATGGATTTCGTTGGCCTCCGGATCGTACACCGGGGTGCCCACCAGGAAGAGCCGTCCCCTCACGTCTCCTTCCACGTCCAGCTCCATGAGCAGTCTGCCGTCTCCCAGCCCCCGGACCTCCACCTCCTGGATCCGCACCGTTCGGCCTCGCTGGGAGAACTGCCGTCCCTGCAGCTCTGCCGCCAGGAGGTCCGACAGCACGGCGTAGCTCAGGCGGCTCTCGGCCACGATCCGGAACCGCTCCCCGTCCACAGGTCCCTCCGCCAGCTCCGGGAGGACCGACAGATCCTGAGGGGGCGGCGGTGAGGTAGTGAGCCGCGGGCGCACCTGCAGCTCCAGGGGAAGGTGGAGGACCGGCACCTCACCTCGTTCGCTCCCGATCCGGAGCTGGCCCCGGCGTACTCCCTCGGGGTCCAACTCGAGCCAGAAGCCGTCAGCCACCGGAAGTGGCTGGTGCAACTCCAGCCAGTGCTCCTCCAGGGCCTGGCGGACATCCACCTCCGCCACCTGCCGGTCCAGCTCCGAGGTCAGGTCCTCCAGCATCTCCCGGGCCAGCAGCATGAGCCAGTCGGTGAGATCCACCTGGAACTGGGTCATCCGGCAGCGATCCCGTTCTCCGCCGGACAGGGGCTCCAGGACGGCCACGTCGATCTCGGTCCCCAGGGTCCAGTCCGAGTCCAGGTGGAGGGGAGTGGAGAGGGTGACTCGGGCCCGGGGCCGAAGGTCGGGGAGCGGCCCTCCCCGGGGCGGTGCGGGCAGACCCATGGCCCTGGCGGGGCACGCCCCGGCCACCTCGGAGAGAAAGGGTGGATCGTACCATCCCCGGCCCTGGTAGCGGAGAACGGTGGAGAGGCGGAGGGTGTCGTCCGTCACACTGAACTGGAAGGGCTCCCGTTCCGCTTCAAAGGCATATCCAAGACCCGGAATGGTGGGGTGTTCGTGGCGCACGTCCACGTCCCCCAGGCGCATGGGCACGTTGGCCTCCAGTTGATCCACGAGCGACCCGGCACGATAGACCAGGGTCAGGTTGAACTGTGAAGGAGCCAGCTCCGGTAGGGCGCGTACCTCCGCTCCCGGCCCGGGGGCGGGCGGCTCGACCCGCATCCCCCGCTCGGACAGGACCTTGAGCAGACCCGTCGCCACCACCGCGGCCACCAGGAAGGCCGCCGCGACGCGGGCAATTCGGGAGGTCCGGGGAGAGCCGGTGGGGGTGTCGGACGAAGGCATGGACCGGAGCGGTGGGTCAGGACGTGGCGATGAGGGGTGGGAGGGGAATCTCGAGACTTTCGGCCACGGCCCGGAGGAGCTCCACCTCCTCCACCTGCACCGATTCATCCGCCAGGATCACCTGAGCGCAGGCCTCCAGGGTCCGCCGCCGTACATCGAGGCTCGTCCGCTCCAGCCGCTCCAGCGCCTGGTCCAGTTCGACGAGCCCCACGGCTTCCTCGGGCAGAAGAGAAAGGTCGGAGATCTTCCGGGCCACCGCACGGGCGCCGGCGTCGAATGCGGTGGCCGCCGCGTCCCGGTCGCGGCCACCGGACCAGGCCAACGCCGACAGCACCAGCTCCAGTTCCCGCCGTACCTGCGCCAGGGAACGCCCGGAGGTCCGCCTGGCCCCTCCGCGCGCCTGTCCGGTGGGAAGATGTCGCCAGAGGATGTGCACCAGGGCGAAATCGAAGGGCCGCATCTCGCCGTCTGCCTGGATGACCCGGTCCACCGCCGAGCGGAGGGCCCTGGCCTCCTCCGGGGAGATCTGGTGGAGGGCCGAGAGGCAGAGATCCACCAGGGGGAGTCGGGCCACCGGGGCGATCTGGTCCACCAATGGGCCCACCTCCTCCAGCTGGGCCTCCACCCCCGAACCCCGGCCAGGAGAAGCGTGGGCACCGTCCGGTTGAGGGCTCGAGTCGCCATGGCCGGGAAAGCCGTCCAGCGCCCGGGCGGCCTGGAGGCGGGCCGCCCTGCTGGCTTCGTCGTCACCGCCCAGGAGGGCCAGGATCACGGCCTGCGCCCCAGTGCGATCATGGGCCGCGTCCCGGACCCGGTCCGGGATCTCGGCCAGGAGCCGGCCGGCGAAGCCCAGGTGATCCGCGGAGGGGTTTCCCACCGAGCTCAGGAGGGCCTGGGCACCCTCCCCTGGCCCCTTGGCCGACGCGCCGGTACGGCCGTGCCCCGCCGCCCCTGACGCCAGACCCGCGGCCGCCGCAGCGGTGAGGGCCGAGATGCCGGCCTGCCCGGTAGCCTCTCCGGCAGCCGGCGCCAGCGACTGCGCCCCCTCCTGCGCCAGGGTCCGGGCCCCGGTGCCTTCTCCTGAACCCCGTGCCGCGGGCTCTCCGGCCAGCGCCGGGTCGATCCGCCGGATGCGCTCCTCGATGGGCGGATGCGTGGCCATGCTCCGGGCCAGGGCTCCCCCTACCCCGTTGGCGAAGAAGAGGTGGCTCAGCTCCTCGGCGTGGTGGTCCTGGATGCGAGATCCATGGGCGTCGTCGGCGATCTTCTGCAGGGCGCCGCCGATGCCCCGGGGGTTGCGGGTGAACTGGACGGCGGCGGCGTCGGCCAGAAACTCCCGCTGCCGGGAGACAGCCGCCTTGATGAGCTTTCCGAAGAAGACGCCGAGGTAGCCCAGGGCGATGAGCGCCATCCCCAGGAGGACGCCCTTGGAGCCCCTCTGCCTGCGTCGCACCATCTGACCCCGGAGGATCCCCCGCCCCACAACCGCCAGCAGCAGAATACCGAAGAGGAGCCCGATGAGACGGATGTTGAGGCGCATGTCTCCGTTTAGAATATGGCTGAACTCATGAGCTATAACACCTTGCAGCTCTTCGCGATTCAGCTTTTCCAGAGTCCCCCGGGTGACCGCCACTGCCGCATCGTGGATCGTGTATCCGGCGGCGAACGCGTTGATGGAGGGCTCGTCGTCCATGACGTAGATTCCGGGGACCGGTACGCCCGAGGCCACCGACATCTCCTCCACCACGTTCACCAGCCTTCGCTCGGCCGGGTCCCGGGTGGCGGGGTCCACCTCCCGAGCGCCCATGAGTCCGGCCACGGCGGAGCCTCCCTTGCGGAGCTGGGCCGTGCGGGTGGCGCTTCCGCCGGCAATGAGGGCCAGAGTGCCGACCGCCACCACCCCGAAGAGGACGGGGTCGAAGCCCACACCCACACCCATGGACATGGCCCCGCCCAGGACCAGGACCAGGTATACGCCCAGAACGATGCTGGCCACGGCGAGGGCGAAGAGTCCCACCAGGAGAGTGGTGCGCCGCTTCGCCGCCTCCTGCGCCTGAAAAAAGTCCATCTCAGAAGGACACCTCGGGTGCTTCCCGCTCCTCCTTCAGGTCGATCTCGAACAGTTCGGCGGGACCAAAGTTGAAGGCGTTGGCCACGATGTTGGTGGGGACGGTGGCCCGGAGGGTGTTGTAGCGCATGACGGCGTCGTTGTACCCCTGGCGGGCGAAGGCGATGCGATTCTCGGTGGTGGAGAGCTCTTCCTGCAACGCCAGCATGTTCTGGTTCGCCTTCAGGTCCGGGTAGTCCTCGGAGAGGGCGAAGAACCTGCCCATGGCACCGGTGAGGGCCTGCTCGGCGACCAGGAGCTCCTTCATGGCCTTGGGCTCGCCCGGGGTCTCAGCTGCCTTCTCTTCCGCCTGCTGTGCCTGGTTTCGGGCCCGGGTCACCGCCTCCAACGTCTCCCGCTCGTGCTTCATGTATCCCTTGGCGGTCTCCACCAGGTTGGGAATGAGGTCGTAGCGGCGTTTGAGCTGCACGTCGATCTGGGCGAAGGCGTTGCGGTAGCGCTCCCGCAGCTTCACGAGGCGGTTGTAGCCCACGACGAAGAACGCGCCCACCAGAACCAGAAGTATCAGGACGATCCAGAGCATGCATCTTCTCCTTCCAAAGGGACGACCGATGGGGATTACGGTCCGTATACGAACCCTGGTGCGAATCTCTTCGTCTGAGGCACCGGACGCCAGGGGCAGTCCTGGCCGATGCGGAACCAACCCACCCCCTCGGGAGCATTCCATGGGGGCACGAGCTCCGGACACAGGGGGTAGAGAGCCCCGCCCATCCCCCACCAGCAACGAGACGAGGAGTCCAGATGGCAAAGAAATGGGTCTACCTGTTCCGGGAGATCGAAGAGGCTGAAACGTACGCCGGAGGGTGGGAGGGCGCCCGGGGACTCCTGGGCGGAAAGGGGGCGAACCTGGCCGAGATGGCCCGGCTGGGGGTCCCCGTCCCCCCGGGCTTCACCGTGACCACCGAAGCCTGTATCGCGTACCTCGAGCACAAGGACGACTTCCCCTCCGAGATCTGGGAGGAGGAGAAGGAGGCCATGGCCCGCCTGGAAGAGAACTCCGGGAAGGGGTTCGGGAATCCGGCCACCCCCCTCCTGGTGTCGTGTCGATCCGGCGCCAAGGTGTCCATGCCAGGGATGATGGACACCATTCTGAACCTGGGATTGAACGACGAGGTCGCCCAGGGGATGGTGGAGCTCACCGGCGATCCGCGTTTCGTGTACGATTCGTACCGACGCCTGATCCAGATGTTCGGAGCGGTGGTCCGGGGCATGCGCGACGAGGTGTTCGACGAGGTCATCGAGGCGCAGCGGGAGAAGGCCGGGGCCGACAGCGACTCCGAGCTCGACGGCGACGACTGGCTCCAGGTGACGGAGCGCTTCAAGGAGATGGTCCGTGCCTACACGGGCGCCGGGTTTCCCCAGGACCCCTACGAACAGCTCCAGGCGGCCACCGAGGCGGTCTTCAAGTCTTGGGAGGGAAAGCGGGCGGTGGACTACCGGAACGCCGCCGGCATCCCCCACGACCTCGGGACGGCGGTGACCATCCAGACCATGGTTTTCGGGAACATGGGCTCCGACAGCGCCACCGGGGTGGCCATGAGCCGGAATCCGTCCACCGGCGAGCCCGGTCTCGCGGGAGACTTTCTTATCAACGCCCAGGGAGAGGACGTGGTGGCCGGGACTCGGGCGACCCGCCCCATCGGCGAGCTGGCCGACGAGATGCCGGAAATCTACCGGGAGTTGAAGGAGATCACCGAGACCCTGGAGCGACACTACCGCGACATGCAGGACATGGAGTTCACGGTGGAGCACGGAAAGCTCTGGCTCCTCCAGACCCGCGACGGAAAGCGCACGGCCCAGGCGGAGGTGCGGATTGCCGTGGAGATGGTCGACGAGGAACTCCTGACACCGGAGGAGGCCCTCCTGAGGGTGCGCCCGGCGCAGGTGGACTTCTTTCTGCACCCGCAGCTGGAGGAGACCGCCCGTCAGGAGGCCAGAAAGATCGGGGAGGGACTGAACGTCTCGCCGGGCGCCGCGGTGGGGGTGGTGGCGCTGGACGCCGATACCGCCGAGCGGTGGGCCCGGGAGGAGGACCGGGACGTCATCATGGTACGTCCCGAGACCAAGCCCGACGACGTGCACGGCATGCTGGCGGCCCAGGGAATCCTCACCAGCCGCGGCGGTCGGACGAGCCATGCAGCCCTGGTGGCGCGTCAGTTCGGTAAGCCGGCGGTGGTGGGGGTAGAGGCGCTGCGGATCGACCTGGAGTCCCGGCAGATCCACCTGGGCGAGCATACCGTCCGGGAGGGTGAGGCCATCTCCCTGGACGGCCTCCGGGGCGAGGTGTACCTCGGTGAGCTACCCACCGTAGTGCCGGACATTCAGGACGCCTGGCTCAACCGGCTCCTGGAGTGGGCCGACCGGTTCCGCCGGCTGGAGGTTCGCGCCAACGCCGACTATGGCAGTGACGCCACCCGCGCCCGGGAGTACGGCGCCGAGGGCATCGGGCTCTGCCGTACGGAGCACATGTTTTTCGAGGAGGACCGGCTTCCCCTCATGCGGGAGATGATCATGGCCCGCAATCGGACCGAGCGGGAGGAGGCCCTCGGCCGGCTGCTTCCCTTCCAGCGCGACGACTTCCAGGAGCTCTTCCGGGCCATGGATGGACTTCCGGTGGTGATCCGGCTGCTGGACCCTCCCCTCCACGAATTTCTGCCGGACCGCGACAACCTGCTGGAGGAACTGGCCGACCTGAAGCTGGCGCTCCGGGAGCAGAGCACCTTCGGCGAGATCGACGGACTCCTGGAGCGGATCCGGGTTCGCCAGGACCTGCTGGCACGAGTGGAGGGGCTCCGGGAGATGAACCCCATGCTGGGGACCCGGGGGGTGCGCCTGGGGATCCTGCTTCCCGAAGTGACCCGGATGCAGGTGCGGGCCATCTTCGAGGCGGCGGCCAACTGCCTGGCCGACGAGGTGGACGTCCACGTGGAGGTCATGATCCCCCTGGTCTCCCACGTGTCGGAGCTGGAGGCGCAGCAGACCGAGCTGGAAGCCGAGGCCCAGGCGGTCATGGACGAGCGCAAGCAGACCATCGACTACCAGTTCGGCACCATGATCGAGGTTCCTCGGGCAGCCCTCACCGCCGACGAGATCGCCGGCTCGGCCGGATTCTTCTCCTTTGGCACCAACGACCTGACGCAGATGGTGTTCGGGATCTCCCGCGACGACGCTGAGTCCGGGTTCCTCCTGCGCTACGTGGAGCAGAAGATTCTTCCCGAGAACCCGTTCCTGAGCCTGGACGAGGACGGCGTGGGGCGACTCATGGAGACAGCGGTGGAGCTGGGCCGCGAAGCTCGGCCGGAGCTGGAGGTCGGGATCTGCGGGGAGCACGGGGGCGACCCCGACTCCATCGCCTTCTGCCACCGGCTGGGGTTGGACTACGTGAGCTGTTCGCCCTACCGGGTTCCGGTGGCACGGCTGGCAGCGGCCCAGGCGGCGCTTTGGGAGCGGGGCGTGGAGGCGGCCGGTCGCGCCGACTGAGCCGGAGGCGCCGGCTCACTGCTCCGGCGACGCCAGCTGGTGCGACTCGAGCTCCACCCGGGGGTGGGGGTCATCGGAGTCGAGCCACGGAGGTGGCTCGTCGTAGTCATATTCGTCGAGGATCCACACCGGGGTCCCCGTCTCCAGTACCTCCCAGCCCCTCTCGTCCAGAACCCAGCCCTCTCCCCACTCGTAGATCCAGCGGGCATCCCGCTCCAGGAGCCGCACGCAGGCGTGGCTCGCCGGCTCGCCCGGCAGCGCGTACTGGTGAAACGAGAGCCCCCGCTCGTTGTGGAAATTGTAGTACCACTCCAGGTACCACTCCGGATTCACTGTGCTGTGCCGGCCCTCGGATCGCCATGTCAGGTGAAAGCGCCCGGAGGGGGTGGGGTGCTCCCTCCGCCCCGTGCTCACCGGTCCCCAGCGGACCAGCCGGCCGTCCTCATAGGCGCCGAAGACCTGGGTGGGCTGATGGACCACCAGCGCCCTGGCGACGGTGTCCAACTCTGCCACCTCCCGGGGAAGCGGGCTGTAATCCAGGGGATCTCGGTCCCAGCGGTCGGGGAGCACCAGGGTGTCCAGGCGGGCCAGGTGCTCCACGTCGGCCCGATTCAGCTTCTCCAGGAGTTCAAGCTCCCGGGCGTCGAACGCTTCGCGGAGGGCGTCCGGGGTGGGGGCCAGGTGGAAAGCCACGTCGTCCCGCACAACCTGGGGGTGGGAAGCCGAGTGGGTGGGTCCCCCCTGGGCGGCGCCGGCGTTGCCCCGGTGCGACTCCAGGCCGATCCCCTCCGACGTGATGCCCAGGAATCCGAGAAGGAAGATCCCCACCACGCTCGTCGCTGCCCGTGTGGTCATCGTCTGGATGGAGTCCTCTTCTTGGTGTCGGGTAGGCGTCTCGGTATCGGGTGCGGCAGCGTCGGACACGAGTCAGCCTTCCGGGTCCGTCCGGGCGGCGGCCCGACCGCCCTCCATGATCAGGAGCCCCCATGCCACCGCCACTGCCATGACAGCGAAGGCCGTGACGAGCCCGCCTGCCGGCGCCCCCGGATACGCCCCCGTCAGGGCATCCCGGAGGGGCGGGAGGGCAGCCGACACCGCCACCATTATCGGCACCGCCGCCAGGTTGACGGCTCGTGTAGCCGGAACCAGGACGGCCAGGCCCGTGGCCCCGGCCACCGCCGCCAGAAGCCAGGTCATCGTCCCCGATCCGGCCAGGCCGCCGGCCAGCGCCAGCCCGCCCACCACGGCTACCCCGACGCCTCGCACCCGCTCCAATCTCCATCCCCGGGTCAGGCGCCGCAGGACCAGGACCACCAGGAGGACCAACACGCCCTGGAAGATGAGTCCGGTGATCGCGTCCGGGGCGGTACCCAGCCAGGGCCAGCGGAAGGCCGCCGGTTGCGCGTTGAACCACATCGGCTCCAGCCGGGAGACGCCTCCCTGCCCCACCGCGGCAGCTCCCGCCGCCGCCATCCCCAGGAGGATGCCCCATCCCACGATGGCCCACCGACCCCACACGTGGTCCGACGTCGTCCGGGGCGCCTGCGCACGGGAGCCCTCGCCCCCGCGAGACGACCCGAATCCCGCCTGCCGCGCTCCGTGCACCACCCCGGCCGCCAGCCCCGCCGCCAGCGCCGTCACCGGAAGCCACATGGCCATGATTCCCAGCTCCACGAAGACCTGGTCCCGGTAGGGCTGCGCCGTGCCGAATCCGGCCACCGTGACGGGCCAGCGAAGCCACTCCGAGGCCGCAGACGCCGCCAGCACCACCGACCCTACGCCCCAGAACGCCCGGGCGCTGAACCCGCCCCTTCCCCGGGCCCATCGGATCAGCCCCACCACCGCCGCGCCCCCGAGCAGGGTTACCAGCATGAGCCCCGAGACCATTCCCCGCAGGGTGGCACGGGTGCTTCGGGCGCGCTGCTCGCGCTGCCACTCCTCGGGCACGTGGACGAACCTCACCCCATCAGCCGGCCGGTCGCCGGCCAACGTCACCTCCACCCGGGCTTCACCCGTCTCCATGGGGTAGACATCGGATCGGGAGAAGGTAAAGGTCCAGTCTACCCGGTCCGGCTCGCTCGAGGCCTCGGCCGCTACCTCCGTGAGCTCCTCCGGGTCCAGGCCGAACACCCGCTCCACCTCCCCCAGGACCAGTGTTCGCGCCGTCTCCTCGTCCAGTTGAGGGCCGGGGCGGTCCTCCGGAAGGAGGTGCTGGCGCCGATGGATCTCCCCGTCCGGTCCCACCACGATCCGGAACTCCTCCGCCCGCTCGCTCACCGTGCCGGTGAATCGGACGAAGCGGACGAGCCACGAGGGCCCGCGGAGGTGGCCCTCGGCCAGCAGCGTGGCGTAGGCCGCCTCGCCACCCTCCTGCCACACGAACCGGTGGGACGGGCCCGGTGCTCCCTGCACCCTGGGGAGGGGTCGCCAGGGCTCGTCCAGCACCACCCCCTCCTCGGCCAGGCGGTCCTGAGCCGCCTCCACCGCCCCCTCCCGGTCCACAGCCAGGATGGGGGCGTCCGGCTCGAACGGGATGAGGGCGAACCAGAGAATCCCCCCCACCACTCCGGCTGCGGCGACCGCTCCCCGAATACGCCGCGCAGTGACCGGGGTCATGGTGTCCACAGGGCCGGTGTCGGCGGCCCCCGCCGCTTCTTCGGCCCTGGGCTCGCCCGGCGGGTCGTGGCCCCTGGGCCCCTCCGGCTCCGAGCCCCGGTTCAGGCCGGCGGGGATCACCTCTTCAACCAAGCCGTGTCGCCACGTCCGATGCAGCACCACGGCCAGGGGAAGGACGGCGGCGGCCACCACGAGGCTCCGATCCAACCACAGGCCTGCCGGGGCGGCGAAGATGGGAATGGAGAACCATGTCAGGTTGTACAGGGCATGGGCCAGGATCACCGGAAGCAGCCCGAACCGGAGGTAGACCAGACCCCAGAGTGCGGCGGGCACCACCAGCTCCAGGACCCGGGCGTAGGAGGGTTGCTGCGGATAGTCGGCGTGGGCTGCGGCGAAGACCA
>SKVI01000245.1 GCA_007129525.1 Gemmatimonadota bacterium
GAGGGGCGAGGGCACGTCGGCCGCGGGCTGAAGCGGCAGAGCCCGGGATCGGGTCGGGGTCCGAGTTCGACGTCGCCGTTGATACGACTCCCCTGACGCCGCTGTCTCTCGCCCCTTCCCGGATCACCGGGTCCGCCACGGCCGCTTAATTCTGCAGTACCACCGTCCGCACGGTCGAGGACGCCTCTGAGTGGCCCGGCGAGACCCCGAGTGGCCTCAGCCTGGTCGGGAGGCATGAGACCTGCGCCACCCAGAGCGGGTCACCGAAGCCGTTCACCAACCTACGGAACCGCACCCGCACCCGCTCCAGGTTGCGAAAGCGGGGTTCGGAAGGCCTCAGCACCGGATCGAATGGTGGGTTGGACCGACCTAGGAAGGAGCGGGGGCCACCGACGAGGACCAGTCCCCGCTGCGGGCCCAAAGGGCCCGAGCGGGGGACATGGGAAGAGGGGGGAGTGAAGGCCATGTTCGTAGAACGTGCTGATCAGTTGGCGGGGATGAGAACTGCGTCGATTACGTGAATGACGCCGTTTGATGCCTCGATGTCAGCGGTGACCACCGAGGCGTCATTGATTCGCACGCCGTAGTCGGAGGCGGAGATGCTCAGGTGGCCGCCCTGCAGGGTTTCGGCGTGCTCCATTCCGGCTACATCGGAGGCCATGTACTCTCCTGACACCACGTGGTAGGTCAGGATCTGGGCCAGCGCGTCCGGGTCCTGCAGAAGGCCCTCCACAGTTCCTTCAGGGAGTGCGTCGAACGCCTCGTCGGTGGGAGCGAACACCGTGAAGGGGCCATCCCCTTTCAGGGCATCGGTGAGGCCGGCGGCCTCGAGGGCGGCCAGGAGAGTCTCGAAGGTCCCGGCTTCGGCGGCCGTCTCGACGATGTCGGAGTCGTTGGAAGCTCCGTACTGGGCGCTCAGCGGGGCGGCGGCGAAGAGGGCCAGGAGCAGTGTTGCAGGGATGGCGTTCTTGAAAATATTCATGATTGTTTCCTTTTGGAATGATGTGACATCGGCGAGAAGGTCTTTGTCATTGAAGCTTGATTCTCGACGTGTGGTGCAACGAGTGTACAACCAGTGTACAGGTCGTGTCAAGGGAAGGCCTTCACAACTTGTACGAAAGGTTGACGCGCGTACCGCATTGGACTAGCATTCCTTCCATCATGACAGACCGAGACCCCTTGACCGCCCCCCAGTATCCCATGCGGGTCGTGGTTCGACGCACCGGCCTGAATGCCTCCGTCCTTCGAGCCTGGGAGCGCCGATACGGCGCCGTTGAGCCGGGCCGATCAGAAGGAGGCCAGCGTCTCTACTCCGAGGTCGACATTCGGAAGCTGGCTTTGCTACGAGAGCTCGTAGACCAGGGGCATGCCATCGGCCAGGTGGCCGGGTTGAGCGAGGCGGAACTCCGGCGTCTCCTCCTCCGGGAGCAGGCCAGCTCCCAGGGGCCGGGGGGTGAGGCAGCCACGAGGGCTGAGGACCATGCGGTGGAGGGAACCGAGTCCGGCACCCGTCGAGCGAGCGAGGGGCCCAGGTCGCTGGGGGAGGAAGACCTGGACGACTTTCTCGAGGCCGGCCTGGCGGCGGTCCACTCCATGTCTACCGAAGATCTCGAGCGGACCCTGAATCGAGCGGCCCTGGCGCTTACGCCGGTGGAGCTCATCGACGGGCTGGTGGTTCCGCTCCTGAATCGAATCGGGCTCCTCTGGGAGCAAGGAGAGGTGGGACCTGCGTCCGAGCATGCCGCATCGGGGGTGTTTCGGCGGTTCCTGGACTGGTCGCTGGAGGTACTCAGGCCGCCGCCGGAGGCGGGGCCGGTGCTCATGGCGGGAACCCCGGCCGGACAGCACCACGAGTTCGGATCCCTGCTTGCTGCGGTGATCGCCGCGGGCGAGGGGTGGTGCGCCATTCCCCTGGGGCCGGACCTCCCGGCGTCGGAGTTGGCCGATGCGGCTCGCCGGAAGCGGGCGGGGGTCGTGGCCCTCTCGGCCCTTCACGCCCCGGGTGCGGAGACCGTACGCGATGAGCTTCTCGCGCTCCGGGCGGAGCTTCCCGGGGACGTGAAGATCCTCGTGGGCGGGCCGGCGGCGGCGCTCCACCAGGAGGAGCTGGCCAGCGCCGGCGTCATCTTCCTGAGGGATCTCGGGGCCTTTCGGGACGAGGTGAGGGCGCTACTCCGAACCAACGGAGACCGCCGGAAGTGACGGCTGTCCGGGTGGAGTGTTCCACGTGGAACACCCTTCTCCCCGCAGGCCACCCTTGCGGGCGCCAAGTTAGCGGCGCCGGCTGACACCGCCAGAGTGATGGACACCGCTGGACCGATCCGAAAGGTGTCGTGCGGTCGTGTGGCCCGCCTTCTGGCCGATTGGTCTTGCGAGCGGGAGAGTTGGAGGATCGTGCGTGAGGGAGGCGAGCGTTTGGGCACGAAGTCCGAAGACCGGGTGTAGCGGTAGCCCTATGGCGATCGGGGAGTGCCGATCGGGCGGGGGCGTGGCTGGCTGTTCCCTGTCGCAGGGTCTCCGTGCCCGAACGGAGGACGCTCCCGCGCAGTGCTCCGAGGACTCGCAAAGCACTCGGCCATAGCGCTTCGCTCCAGCACGACCTCGGTTTCGCGGTTGCCCGGTTGCCCGGTTGCCCGGTTGCCCGGTTGCCCGGTTGCCCGGCTCGGGCGGCAGGGCGCGGGTTGGGGCGGTGGCTCGGCCTGGATTCAGCGGGCACCGCCGCAAGAAGGGGTGGTCCGGCCCGTCCGACGGCGGTCGTTGTGCTTCTTCAAGGGCGTTCGCCGTCCGAGATCATCGGCGTGTGAGTTCAGCGGCAGTCTCTTCAGGTCTCCTGCAGGGCGGAATCTGATTTCGGAGAACCCATGGATCCGGTGGGTGAAGGGGCGGCCTGCCAGCGACGCTCGCCTGCATCACCGCTTCCAACCGCGTTGGGGCCCGAGGGCGGAATGGCCCACGGAGCGCACAGCCATGCCAAGAAGCGGTGGCGCGCTCGGAGTAGGTGTTCCACGTGGAACACATCCCCCTGCCGCACCCGGTTTGCTCAGAAAGCCCGCTCCCCTATATTCCGGCCCACTTGCAACCCCCCTCTCAACCGAGTATACGCACCGGATGGCCCGGGTAATCGCAATCGCCAATCAGAAGGGCGGAGTGGGGAAGACCACAACCGCCATCAACCTCGGCGCGTCTCTCGCGGTAGCCGAGCTGCGCACCCTCATCATCGACATCGATCCCCAGGGCAACGCCACCTCCGGCCTGGGGATCGAGAAGACCGAGGATCTCCTCACCGTCTACGACGCGCTGGTTGATGAACGCCCCCTGGGGGACTGCGTGCAGAAGGCGCTGCATTTCCCCTTTCTGGACGTGGTTCCCTCGAATCGGGACCTGGTGGGGGCCGAGATCGAGTTGGTGGACCGGCCGGGCCGGGAGCGGGTGCTCAGGGAGGCGGTGGGTCCGGAGCGGGGAAACTACGACATCATCCTGGTGGACTGCCCTCCTTCTCTCGGCCTCCTGACACTCAACACCCTCACGGCGGCCGACTCCGTCCTTATCCCGATCCAGTGCGAGTTCTATGCCCTGGAGGGCCTCAGCCAGCTTCTGAACACGGTCCGGCTGGTGCAGCGTAGCCTGAACCCGGGACTGGAGATCGAGGGCGTGCTTCTCACCATGTACGACCGAAGACTCAATCTCTCGAAGCAGGTAGCCGAGGAGGCCAGGGAATACTTCGGGAGCCGCGTCTTCGAAACCGCCATTCCGCGGAACGTCCGCCTGGCCGAGGCCCCGTCCTTTGGGCAGCCCATCGTGAC
>SKVI01000304.1 GCA_007129525.1 Gemmatimonadota bacterium
CTGGTGGGCATGGAGGTGGCCGGCGAGCCCACCAGCGATGACGGCGCGGTGCGCATGCTGGAGGAAGCTTTCGGCTCCTACGACTTCCACTTCCTCCACTACAAGGACCCCGACGCCCGGGGCGAGGACGGGGACTTCGACGCCAAAGTCCGGGCCATCGAGGCGGCGGACGAGTGGATGGCCCGGATAGCGGCGCTGGAGCCGGAGGTCCTTCTCGTGACCGGTGACCACTCCACCCCTGCGGCCATGGGCACCCACTCGTGGCACCCGGTTCCGGTGCTCCTCCACTCGCGCCGGGCCCGGCCCACCGCCGACGGCTTCGGCGAGTCCACCTGCCGGGGCGGCGACATCGGGCAGATCCGGACCCGGCACCTCATGAGCCTGGCGCTGGCGCACGCCGGTCGCCTGGACAAGTACGGAGCGTAGCCCATGACCGACGACGAACAGAGCTCCCGGCACCTGGCGGCCCCCAGCGACCAGGTGGAGGCGGTCCTCCAGCAGGCGCTGACCCGGGCCGAGGACTGGGAGTGGGACGAGGCGGCGGAAATTCTCCGGGACGCCCTGGAGGACCACCCCGAGAACCCCTACATCCTCTGCTGGCTGGGGATGGCCGAGCGGGAACTGGGGATGGACGGAATCGCCTACGAGCGCTTCAAGCGGGCGCTGGACCAGGAGCCGGAAGATCCGGTGCTCCTGTCCGCTGCCGGTAATGCCCTGGCCCAGTTCGACGACCCGGCCGCCGAGGCCGCCCTTCGGACCGCCGCCATGGTGGCCCCGGAGCTGGCCCAGGCCCGGTGGATGTACGGGGCCTATCTGGTTCGGGAGGGGATGGTGGAGAAGGGGCTCGAGGAACTGGACGCCGCCGTGCGGTTGGAGCCGGAGAACCCGGTGATCCACCTGGAGCGCGGGGTCGCCCGGGCCATGGCGGGGCAGATGGAGGCCGCGGCCCACGCCTTCGGACAGAGCGCGGAACTGGCCGCCGAGGGGTCGGCGGATCACGGCTGGGCCCTGGTGCTGCTGGGCCTCTCGTGGGTGGAGGAGGACGAGATGGAGGAAGCGGCCCGGGCACTGGAGGAAGGGGCGCGGGTGCGCCCTGACGACCTCGACGCTCAGCTCCTGGCTGCGCTGGCCACCTCCGCCGCCGGCTGGGAGGATCGAGCGCTGGAGATGCTGGAGCGGGCACGGATCCGGGCCGAGGGGGTGGACGAGGGTCTGGTGTCGGAGGTGGAGAGCCGCCTCGAGGCAGGAAGCGAGAGCGCCGGCCTCTTCCTCCGTCGCTCCATCGGGCCCTCCTCGCTCCGGGAGCGGCTCATCCAGCGTCCCTGATCTGCGCAACGCCCCTGACCTGCGGTCTGGCGGGGGCCGGTTGGCCCGCGCCGCAGGAACCCCGCCGCGGCGTCGGGGTCGGGAAGGGCTCCCGAAACCCTCATGTCTTCACCCCACGCCTCGTGCTCTCCATAGACTTCGAACGACACGAACTGGACAACGGCCTCACCGTGGTCCTGGCCCCGGACCCGGCCACCCCCGTGGTGGCTGTGAACCTCTGGTACCGGGTGGGATCCCGGGACGAGCGGCCGGGTTGCACCGGCTTCGCCCACCTCTTCGAGCACATGATGTTTCAGGGCTCGGCCCATGTCCCCAAGGGCCGCCACTTCGAGCTGGTGGAACGGGCCGGCGGCTCGGTGAACGCCACCACCTGGTTCGACCGGACGAACTACTTCCAGACCCTGCCTTCGCACCGCCTGGACCTGGCCCTCTGGCTCGAGTCCGACCGCATGGGATGGATGCTCGAGGCCATGACGCAGGAGAAGCTGGACAATCAGCGCGCGGTGGTCCGAAACGAGTACCAGCAGCGCTACGACAACCAGCCCTACGGTGACTGGGACGACCGTCTTCAGGCCATGGTCTTTCCTGAAGATCATCCCTACCGGCACACCGTCATCGGCTCCATGGAGGAGCTGGCCGAGGCGTCGCTGGACGACGTGCGCCAGTTCTTTGAGACCTACTACCGGCCGAACAACACCGTCCTCACCCTGGCCGGCGACGTGGAGCCCGCCGAGGCGCTCCGGAAGGTGGAGGAGTACTTCGGCGAGATCCCCCGGGGTGAGGATCCGCCCCCCGTGCCGGGCCGCCTGGATCCGGGGGCCGTCATCGGCTCCACCGTCCGGGAGGAGGTTCGAGACAAGGTGCCGCTCCCCCGGGTGTACGTGGCCTCCCGGATCCCGCCCCTCACCGACGACGACTTCTACGTGGCCGACGTGGCCACCTCGGTTCTCTCCGACGGTCGGGCCTCACGGCTCTATCGACGGCTGGTGCGGGAAGAGGCGCTGGCCAAGGACGTGGTCTCCTACGCATTCCCCCTGGTGACGGGTCGGAGCTTCATGGTCTCGTGGGTCACCGGGTACCCGGAGTCGAAGGCGGCGGAGCTGGAGTCGGGGCTCCTTCGAGAGCTGGAAGCCCTCTCCGATGTGGCCGACCACGAGGTGGACCGGGCGGTGGCGCTGGCCGAGACCCGGCTCCTGCGGCAGGTGGAGCGGCTGTCCACCCGGGCCGACATGCTTTCCATGTTCCAGCAGCTCTTCGGAGATCCCGGCCGGCTGAACACCGAGGTCGACCGGCTCCGGGCCGTGACGCCGGACGACGTACGGGACTTCGCTGCCGCCACCCTGGGCGCCCGGAACCGGGCCATCCTCACCTATCTGCCCCACGAGGAGACCGAATGACTTCTCCCGCCCCCACTCGCCGCAGGAGCACGCCCCCCGAGCCCGGACCCATCCGGCCCTTCCACCTCCCGGA
Source organism: Gemmatimonadota bacterium (assembly GCA_007129525.1). Taxonomy (GTDB): domain Bacteria; phylum Gemmatimonadota; class Gemmatimonadetes; order Longimicrobiales; family Gaopeijiaceae; genus PWLA01. Next base: position 2,797 of record SKVI01000304.1, read on the forward strand.
ACTGGAGGCCCACCGGCTGGACTCGGGCCTCGAGGTACGCTCCATGGCCCGCAGCGAGGTCCCCCTGGTGAGTCTCTGTCTCATCGTGGACGCCGGCGAGACCACCGTGGGGCCCGAGCAGGCCGGGCTGGCGGTCCTCACCGGCGACGCCCTGAGTGGTGGCACGGAGGAGCGCTCCGGGGCCGAGCTGGCCGAGGCGCTGGAGGGGCTGGGCACCAATCTCCGGGTCTCCACCGGGTGGGATGCCACCACCCTGAGCGTCACCTGCGTGGCGGAGCGCCTGGACGCCACCCTGGAGCTCCTGGCCGAGGTGGTGCGGCGGCCCTCCTTCCCTGACTCCGAGGTGGACCGAGTGCGCCGGCAGCGGCTGGCGGCGATCCGGCAGCGCACCATGGATCCGGGCCACCTGGCCTCCGACGAGCTGGACCGGACCCTCTACCCCCCGGAGCACCCGTGCCACCGGCCTCTCTCCGGTCGGCCGGAGAGCTTGGAGGCCATGGAGCGGACCGGGCCGGTGGAGTTCGTCCGGGCACGCTACCGGCCCGAAGGAGCAGGATTTGTGGTGGTGGGTGACCTGAGCGGTGCCGACGTGCTGGAGCGGGCCCGGGCCCGTTTCGGCGACTGGGAGGGAAGTGCGGCGCCCCGCCCCGAGCTGTCGCCGGTGAGCCTTCCCGACGCACGGCCAGTGGTGCTGGTGCACCGGGAGGGGGCGGTCCAGTCGGAGATCCGGATCGGGCACCCGGGGCCGGCCCGGGGCAGCGACCTGGAGAACGCTCTGGAGGTGGGGAACGCCGTACTGGGAGGCGCTTTCACCAGCCGCCTGAACCTGAGCTTGCGCGAAAAACACGGCTTCACCTACGGCGTGCGCTCCCGCTTCGAGCGCCGCCGCGGGGGAGGGACCTTCTCCATCTCCACGGCGGTGGAGACGGGATCCACGGCCCAGGCGCTGAACGAGGCCATGGACGAGTTTCGCCGCTTCGTGGCCGAGGGCCC
>SKVI01000128.1 GCA_007129525.1 Gemmatimonadota bacterium
AGAGTGACTTTCTCAATAGATGGAAACACACAAGGAGCCTGATCATGGCCATGATTTCTACCCGAAGCCGCCGGTTCGCCCGGAGCTTCAACTACAATCTCCCCGAGTACCGGCAGTCGGCCCCCCGGGGCCAGAAGACCGGGATCTCGGTGGTGGTTCCCGCCACGCACGAGCGGACTCCGGAGCAGCGGGGCAACCGGTCGGAGAACAAGCGATAACCTGAAATCCAGAAGGAACCGGGAGGCTTCGGTCTCCCCCCGAGGGCCCGACGAAGCGTCGTCGGGCCCTCGGCCTTTTTGGGGCACCGGTCCCGGACGCGGGGATACGGCGCCACCAGCCCGGAAGGCCGACCCCATCTGCAGCACCACTCCCTTCGCCCACCCGGCCCGACAAGTTGACGAACGACCCACGTCGGCATCATTCTGATTGTATTCATCCCAACTTGAACGAATGCTCGTTCGATGGGTCCGTTCCCCGTCGATCCGCGGGAGCTCATGGAGAGCGGTAGCTACTATTTGAAGCTGCTGGGTACGTGCGAGGTCCAATCGCCCGATGGGAGCCCCGTGGACGTTTCCCGCGGCAAGCCTCTGGCTCTCCTGGCCCATGTCGCGCTGACCCCTGAGCCCCTCTCCCGCGACGAGCTGGCATCCCTCCTCTGGGCCGGATCCACCCGGGAACGGGCACGAGGCTCGCTCCGTCAGGCGCTCTGGCAGCTTCGCCAGACCTTCGGCGAGGACCTCTTCGACACCGACGATCCGGTGACGCTCACCGAGGACCGTGTGGTCACTGACGTGGGCCGATTGCGCGACCACCTGGCGGCCGCTGAGCTGGAGGAGGCCCTGGAGCTCTGGACGGGGCCTCCCATGGAGGGCATCCAGGTGTCGGGAGAGCCGAGTTGGGAACGATGGGTCGATGAGCTGCGCAGAGACCTGGAACGAAGGCTCGGCGGAGCCCTCTCGGACCGGGGCAATGGGGAAAGGGAAGCAGGTCCGGGCGCCGACGCCATCAGATGGCTGGACAAGGCCAGGGAGGTCCAACCCTATCGCCTGCAGCATCACCTGGACCTGGCGGAGGCGCTCCTCGAGGTCCGCGACTTCGACGAGGCCGCCCGGACTCTGACCACCGCCCGGAACCAGTTCGACGATCCCAGCGCCCTGGAGGAGATCCGGGCGGCGGAAGAGCGCCTCACCGAGATCCGACGGGGAACCGTCCTGGCAGGCTCCGCCGCCCAGCCCAGCCTTCGCCTGGAGTTCACGGGAAGGGCAGAGGAGTTTTCCGCCCTGATTCGCCAGTGGAACCAGGTGCGAGACGGAGAAACCGGCATCGGCCTGCTTGTGGGGGAAGCGGGCATCGGCAAGACCCGCCTTGCCGAAGAGGTGGCGCTCATGGCCAGGAGCGCCGGGGGCCGGGTGGTCCAGGTCAAGGGCGAGGACTCGGAACGCCCTATCGAATGGGCGCTCCTGGGTGAGCTGGTGGAGGCGCTGCTGGGCCTGTCGGGGGCGGCCGGCATCAGCTCCGGCTCGGAGGAGGTGCTCCGCACGCTCGTCCCCTCCCTTCCCGGCCGTGGGCGCCGTCGCCGGAGCACAGGCGAAGGACTCCCCTTTTCGCTTCCCCGCACCCGTCCCTCCGCCGCCATTTCCGACGCGCTCCAGGACCTCCTCGCCGCGGTGGCTGAGGACGCCCCACTCCTGGTGGTGGTGGACGACCTCCAGTGGGCAGACACCGAGAGTCGTGCGGTCCTGGCAAGGGCCGCCACCCGCATGGAAGAAGAGCCTGTCTTCTTCATCGCCACGAGCCGGACCGGGGGTCGCGAGGTTTCGCCCCGGATGCGCAAGACCCTGGACCTGCTGTCTCGGGGCCAGCGGGCCATCTCGCTGGAGCTCGCCCCGCTCAGTACCGAGGAGATCCGCACCCTCCTGGAGCGCACTCTTGTGGCTCCCGACCGTACGGAAATGGAGAGGGTGGTGGACCGGATCATCCGAACCAGTCGCGGAAACCCGCTCTTCATCATCGAGCTGTTGAAGGTCCTCCGCGACGAGGGAATGCTGGAGGAGGCCGCCGACAGTACCTGGGCACTGGTCCCGGGGAAGGTGCCGGAAGAGCTCCCCCTTCCCGCGAGTCTCCGAGAACTCATCGAACGTCAACTCACCAACCTGTCACAGGAAGCCTCGCTGGTGGCAGCGCACCTGGCCCGGGCTCGGCACCCCGCTTCCCCTCGGGTCGTGGCTTCCCGGACCGGGATGACCCAGGCGGAGCTCACCGACGGCGTGGGTGAGCTGATCCGTCGTCGCATGGTTCAATGGGAGTCCGGCGAGAAACTGGCCTTCGCCCACGATGAGCTCCGTGCGGCGGTGGCTCGGCGCTACCAACTGCACGTTGGCCTCACCACCGGAGGAGGGACCCACTGGTCGCTCTTCCGGACGGCGGTCGTGGCCTCACTGGTTCTCCTCATGGTGGGAGCCGCGGCCTACGCCGTCACCGGCGGCACGCTTCCGTCAGCCCCCTCGCTGGGTGGAGGCTCGCTGCTGATCAGCCTGGGCGGCGATTCGCTCCTCGAGGCTCGGGCCCCGGCCAACTCTCCGGCCACAGGCTGGCGTATCCAGCGGGTCCATCCCCATGACCAGCCGGGAATCACTCCGGGCACACCATCGTCGGCAGGAGCTGGGAACGACCTCCTTTCCTGGACCATCGGAGGCGAGAGGGGCTTGACCGGTACCGGACGGGCGCCGTCCAGCACAAGCTCCTCGTCAGGTGGCGTGGATTCGGGATCTGGCGACCCAGGCGGATTCCTCGACTCCTCGGGAAACACCCGACGACTCGAAGTACTGCGAGGGGCAGGTGATCGGAGGGCCGTCGACTCTGCCCGTGTCCTGCGCCCTGACGGAAGCCTGGTGGACGCCCGAAGCTGGGACCGCGTCCATGCCGCGTCGTGGTGTGGCGGGACTCCTCCCTCCCTTCTCCTCTCGGTGGAGGACGATGGCGAGCCCGGACTCTACCTCTGGCACCCGGAAGACGAGTCGATGGAGGTTCTGGATCCCCCAGGGATGCCGGGTTCGCTCCTGGCTTGCGCGCCCAACGGCCGCTTCGCCGCGGTGGTCACCGCGCTGGACGGGGACCTGGGCGTCCACCTCCTGAACTTCGTCACCCGGGACTCATACGCCCTTCCCGTGGAGGAGGTCTACGAGATCACCGGCCTGCGCTGGGATCCGGACGAGCCCACTCCGGTGGCCGTTGGCGTCGAGATTGCCACCGCGGACAACCTTCAACTGGACTGGGGCGAGCGGCGGACCCTGGAGGCCCGTGTCCAACACTCCGACGAATCGCACTCCCATGCGGGCATCGAGTGGAGCAGCCAAAATCCAGGCGTGGCTTCGGTCACCGAGGACGGGGTGGTCACCGCAAACCGCCCGGGACGGACCTGGCTGGCGGCATCTTTTGACGGATGGCTGGCCGACTCCATTCCCGTGAGAGTCCGGGAAACCGAGCGCTCACCTCGAGTCCTGTTGTGGGACCCGGTTCCCCCCCTGGCCGACGACCTCTGGGTCGCCGACTCCCCCTTCCATCCATCCGGACAGGGGCCAGCCTCCTGGTGGAGCCAAACCGCCGTTCCGTCCTCCAGCGCCTGGCGCTCCCTCGACGGGTTCTCACTCCCAGCGGGAGGCACCTTCGAACTCGAGTTCACCCTCGAGGGCCGAGGCGAGCCCCTGCAGGGATGCCTCATCTTCATCGACGGCCCCTCCCTGCCGGATCCGGGCGCTGAAGGAGGCACCGCCCTGGAGAATCG
>SKVI01000076.1 GCA_007129525.1 Gemmatimonadota bacterium
CGCCTCACCTACCGCCCGCCCCTTCCCCCCTGGCTTCGGGCCGACCTGGGCCTCCAGACCCGGTATCGTTCGGATCGGAGCGCCGGACTGGTGGCGTTCACGCCCGACACCCTCACCGGGGTCGAGGAAGGTCAGCTGCTGAGAAACGCCGGGGCCGAGCGGGACTTCCGCACGAGCCTCACCTTCGACCCGGGAGGGCTGGCGCGCAGCCTCGCCGGCGACGACGAGGTCCCCGGCGTCTGGGGACGGCTGGCCCGGGCGGTGAGTCCCGTCAACGTGAGCCTCCAGGACGGGGTGACTTCGTGGTTCTATCGGGAGCCGGTGAGCCCCAGCGCGCGCTTCCAGTTGGGATTGGGTCGGCAAGGTCGCTTCGAGTCCATGGAAGAGGTGGCGGCCACCACCCTGGTGGACCGGACCGGCCTGACCGCCGGCTCCGGTCTGCGGCTGGCTGGTAGCTTCTTCGTAAACGTGAACTTCCAGGACATTCAGACCACCTCCCTGGACCGGCGGGCCGAGCGAATCACCCGGACCCGGGCGTGGCCGGACCTGCGGGTGGGCGTCTCGCAGCTCCCTCTTCCGGCCGACTGGGAGGGATGGGTGGAGCGGGTCAGCTTCTCGGCGGGGTGGCAGCGGGTGGACGACGATCAGCGCTTCGGGCAGGCCGTCCTCCAGGACCGGATCCGCACCGATCTCCGGGTGCCTATGGAGCTGGTCGTGGAGTGGGGGCCCGGGTTCAGCACCCGGTACAGGGGACTGCTGGGTCGGGGTGACGGGCGTGACCCCACTGGAGCCACCGAGCGGGTCAGGAGCGAGCACGGTCTGACGGTGGAGACTCGTCTGACCCCCCGAGGCGGGCTGGCGGACCGGATCGAGGAGCCTCTTCGCATGGCGCTTGACCTGAACTGGGGGAAGGTCCAGGAGTGTCGGGTCACCACCGCAGGCGAGCGGTGCGTGCTCTTCGTGGACCGCCTGGACCGGGGGGTCAACGTGGCGGTGGACACTCGGGTCTCGGAGATGGAGGTGGGAGGCCAGCTTGCCCTGAACGACCGGCGCTCCTTCACCGGACTCCGGGTGGGAAGCACTCAGTTCCAGGTGGCCATATGGGCTCGGTTGATCTTCTCGGCGGGCCCCATGGGACTCCTGCAGCGGGAGGCGGATCCCTTCTGAAGCGGAAGACCCATCGGGCCATGGCGGTGGCCCGGGGAGCGTGCAATGGTGCGGGCATGACCACCGAAGAGCGCCGGACCGTCATCGTCACCGCCGCCCTCCTCCTTGTGGCGAGCCTCGTCCGGGTGGGCTGGGAGGCCCGGCCCGTGCCTCCCCTTCTGCCTCCGGACACCTCCGCCTACGCCGAGCTCACCGCCGAGACGGACCGCCTCCTTGCCGAGGAGGAGCGCCGGCGCACCCCCCTGGCCGAGGGCGAGCGGATCGACCCGAATCGGGACTCGGAGGTGGAGTTGGCCCGTCTGCCGGGGGTCGGCCCGGCGCTGGCCCGGCGTATCGCCGAGAGCCGGGAGTCGGAGGGTCCCTTCCGGACCCCCGAAGACCTGGCCCGGGTCACCGGAATCGGCCAGGCCACGGTGGCTCGTCTCGAGACGGTGCTGGACCTGGACGACCCCCCGGCCGGCACACAGGGGTCCGGCCGAGCCGGGGCCGTTTCAGCCGGGGCCGGCTCACCGGTGGCGTTGAACCGCGCCGGGACCGAGGCACTCGAGACCCTGCCGGGAATCGGTCCAGCGCTGGCTGAGCGGATCGTGGAGGTTCGTCGGGAGAAGGGGGGATTCGGTACGGTGGACGACCTTCTGGACGTTCCGGGGATCGGTCCGGCGACCCTGGAACGGCTGCGGCCGCTGGTTTCGGTTTGGTAATCAGATGTTTACCCTTCTTGACCGGAAACTCTCAAGGCCCGTAGGTTTCGTTGGGGTTCCAGGGACCTCCGGGTCTACGACGGGCCCGTGGGTGCACGCCTTCCCCTGGGGGGCGGCGCCCCGACCTTCCTACTTCCACAGCCGACTGGCGGAATGGCCACCAACCTCATTCAGGATCGTCTGGGCGAGCTCTGCGTCCGGGAAGGCCTGATCACCGAAGAACAGCTCCAGAAGGCGTTGAGCGAGGCCCGCTCCAGCAAGACCCGGCTGGGCATCGTGCTGGTGACCATGGGGTTCGTGGAAGAGGCCGAATTGACCCGGGCGCTGGCTCGCCAGTACCAGGTCCAGGCCGTGGACCTGGACAAGGTCACGGTGGACCCCAAGATCCTGCGCCTGGTGCCCGGTGAGGTGGCGCGCAAACACCTGGTGCTGCCCCTGCGGCGGGTGGGGCGCAAGCTCACCGTGGCCATGGCGAACCCCTCCGACCTGGGAGCCATCGACGACCTCAAGTTCATTACCCGCTTCGAGATCGACCCGGTCATCGTGGGGGAGTACACCCTCCGCAAGCACCTGGACAAGTACTACGACACCGCCGACGACCGGATGGCGGAGATCCTCTCGGACTTCGTCGAGGACCCTGAAGTCGAGTATGTCGAGGACGAAGAGGAGGACATCTCCGTCGCCGCCCTGCAGGAGCAGATCGATGCGGCGCCGGTGGTCAAGTTCATCAACGGGCTCCTTACCGACGCGGTGCTGAAGGGGGCTTCGGACATCCACATCGAGCCCTACGAAAAGGAAGTGCGGGTCCGATACCGGGTGGACGGGGCCCTCCACGAGGTCATGAAACCGCCCATGAAGATGAAGGCGGCCCTGACCAGCCGCATCAAGATCCTGGCCGACCTGAACATCGCCGAGCGCCGCGTGCCCCAGGACGGCCGCATCAAGCTCCGGATGAAGAAGCGGGTGGTGGACTTCCGTGTGTCCACCCTCCCGGTGATCTTCGGCGAAAAGATCGTGCTCCGGATTCTGGACAAGGGGAATCTGACCTTCGACCTGGAGAAATTCGGATTCGAGCCCAAGGCGGAGCGGGACTTCATGGACGCCATCATGAAGCCCTACGGGATGGTGCTGGTCACCGGACCCACCGGCTCGGGTAAGACCACCACCCTGTACTCGGCCCTTTCCAAGGTGAACACCGAAGAGGTGAACATCATGACGGCCGAGGATCCGGTAGAGTACAACCTCCACGGGATCAACCAGGTGCTGGTGCGCAACGAGATCGGCATGACCTTCGCTGCAGCGCTCCGGGCCTTCCTGCGTCAGGACCCCAACATCATCATGGTGGGTGAGGTCCGGGACCTGGAAACCGGCGGGATCTCCATCAAGGCGGCCCTCACGGGCCACCTGGTCTTGTCGACGCTGCACACCAACGACGCCCCATCCACGGTGACCCGGATGATCGACATGGGACTCGAGCCCTTCAACGTGGCGGCGGCGTTGAACCTGGTGACGGCCCAGCGGCTGGTGCGACGGATCTGCTCCACCTGCAAGGAGGAGACGACCTACCCCGACGAGTACATGGAGGCGGCCTCCATTCCTGGCGACTACGTGGACCGGACCACCTTCTACAAGGGGAAGGGCTGCGATGACTGCAACGACTCGGGGTACCGGGGCCGGCAGGGACTCTACGAGGTCATGGCCATGAGCTCGTCGCTCCGGAAGATGATCATGCAGGAGGTGGGCAGCGACGAGCTGCGGGAGCAGGCCGTGAAGGAGGGGATGCTCACCCTGCGGGTGGACGGCCTGCGGAAGGTCGAGCGGGGCATCACCACGCTTGAAGAGGTGGTCAAGGAGACCGCCGTCACCTGAACACACGCCATCTGGGCGGGGACTCGGTGCCGAGCCCCCGTCCG
>SKVI01000095.1 GCA_007129525.1 Gemmatimonadota bacterium
GGGCCCGGGCCGCCGAGCTCCTGGAGCTGAGCGATCGGGCGCTGCGGTACAAGATCAAGGAGTACGGGCTGGCGTCCCCCGAATAGAATTCCGCCCGCCCCCGGCCCGACGGCCCTCGGCACCTGGAGTCGTCCCGAACGCCCATCCCCCTGCCACCGGCTACGCCCCACCATCCTTCCAGGTGGGGCTCCCCACCGCACGAACATGCCCCGGGGGCCCTGTAAGTGAAGGCGAAAATCTCTCTGATCGGAGAGATTTTTTCACCGGGAGCCATGCAGATGAGAGCCGCAGGGGGTGTTGGGAAGGAGACAAGGGGTGTTCGGGGCATTACGCTCCTGGAGCTCCTGGTGGTTCTGGCCATCACCGGGATCCTCACCGGAGTCACGTTCCCCCGCCTGGTGGGGGGCGCCGACCGCTGGGTGGTGCGGGAGGCCCGGGAGGAGCTGGTGGGACTCCTCTACCAGGCCCGGGTTGAGGCCCGGCGCCACGGCGGCGCGACGCTGGAGGTGGAGTCCGGGGGCGGGGCGGAGGTGCGGCGAGCCGACGGCGAGGTGGTGCGCCGCTGGGAACCGTCCACCCCCGGCGTGGAGCTGGAGGTGGCCGGGAGCCGCGACCGGGCCGAACTGACCTTCGGTCCGGCCGGACTGGGTCGGGTAGCCAACGCCACCCTCAAGGTGCGACGGGGCACCACGGAGGTGGAGGTCGTCGTCTCCTCGTACGGGCGAGTACGGCGATGAAGGGCAGGGAGGCGGTTCCGGGGTTCGGAGAGGCGTTCGGGGTTGCCTCCACCGGATCGCTGATCCGGAATCGACGGGGTCGGACGCTGGTGGAGCTGGTGGTGGCCCTTCCCCTCCTGGCGCTGGCCACTGCCGCGGTGGCTGGGCTTCTCATGACCGGGGGAGGGCTCCTCCTGGAGTCGGAACGGCGCCTGGAGGTGGCCAGCCGGGGCCCGGCCCTCCTGGACTCCCTCAGGGCGCTTCCCGGCGATGCGCCGGAGAGCGGGGTCCTGACGGTCATGGGGATCGAGGCTCCGTGGGAGTGGGACGGCCAGGGCCGCCTGACCCTCGTGCTCCCGGCAGGTCCACGGGGGACTACGTCCGAAGTGGAATGGGTCCTGGAGGCCCGGCCCGTCGGCGGGTCGGATGCGGCAGATGGTGGGCCGGATGCCGGAGACGAGGCGTGAGGAGGCGCCGGCATGGGGCCTGCCGGAGGGCGGGCTTCACCCTTCTGGAGCTCCTGGTGGTCATGGTGCTGACGGGGCTCCTGGCGGGCTCGGTCTACTCCCTCCTCTCGACTCTCTCCCGGGCGGTGGCGCAGGGGATGGATCGCTGGGATCGGATGGAGGCGGAGCGCACGGTGTGGATCTCGGCAGAGCGGGACCTGCGCCCGGGCCTCCCCGGCCGGGACTGGGAGGTGACCTCCGACGGGGTCCTGCGGCTCCGGGCGTTCCGGGGAATCGCCCGGATCTGTGGCGGGCCGGCGAGTCCCGGCGTGTACCCGGTGGCATGGCGGGGCGACCGCCTGCCGGTCCCGGACCGCGACTCCCTCCTGGTACTGGGGAGCGATGGTGGGTGGCGGGCGGCCGGTCTCACCGGTTGGAGAGAGGACGAGGCCGCGTGCATCGCCCTCGCCGGAGAACGGACGGGGCGAATGGAGTGGAGCGGTGCCGGGTCCCACCCGCCCATCCTCCTGCGCCTCTTCGAGCGGGGGAGCTATTCGTTCCATGCCGGCGCGTTCCGGTACGCCAGGGGCGGCGGGCTTCGACAGCCCCTGACCCCGGAGCTCTTCGGAGTGGGGAGCCGGTTCCAGGCCGAGCAAGAGGCCGTGGTTGTTCGCATGGAGGCGGCGGAGGAGCTGGTGGGGCTGGTGGGAGACCGGGAGCGGGACATCCGGATCCGGTTGGACCCGGAGGCTCCGGCCAGCGGTGGCCCATGACGGACCGATGGGAGGCGAGCGGTCGCGTTGATCCTCGGGCCGGCATCCTCCTGCCGGCGGTTCTGTTGCTGCTCCTGGCAGGAACGCTCATGGCCGCCTCGCTCCTGGTGATGGCCCGTTCGGCCCTCCTCCTGGCCGACGGTGATCGCCATCTGGCCCGAGCGCTCAGTGTACGGGCTCCGTTGGGGGAGGGCGGCCCTGGTGAAGGGGACATGGAGGGAGGCGGCAGCCTGTCCGGAGTGCAGCTTCCGGAGGGCTTCCGCCTGGTTCGGCTCGAGGTGGACGGTGTGGGCTGGTCGGTCTGGGGGGTGGGGTGGCTGGCGAGCCCGGAGCGGATCGCCGGCAACCTGCAGGCGGTGGCGGAGGTGGGCCGCCGGGACGGGGAGGTGGAGGGAGAGCTGGTGGCGGCAGGGGCCGACGAGGGGTGTGCCGATCTCGTCCCAATGAGGCGGTGGTGGGTGAGGGAATCGCCGCCGCCGCCCGCCCCGGATCCAGAGCTGGCCCCCCAGCCGCAACTGGGCCCGGTGGGTATCGGAACCCTGGCCTCTCGCACCGATTGGACCGTTCCGGACGGGTCGGCCTTGCCGGAGGCCGGAGCCGGGATCACGGTGGCGGGGCCCGGGGCGCGAGTCGTGGGCGGATCCGGTAGCGGACTCCTGGTGGGGCTCGGGACGCTGGAGCTCGGGGGCAGCACCGACTTCGTGGGGCTCGTGATGGCCGCCGGCGACCTGGTTCTGAGTGGCGAGGCCGCGGTTCACGGGGCGGTGAAGGTGGGCGGGGAGCTCGAGGTGGCGGCCGGGGCTCGGGTGGTGGGGTGCCGGGCTGTGGTCCGGGCGGCCCTGGAGGCCGTGGAGGCTCTCCAGGTGCCGTTCCAGGTGGCGGGCGGTGAGTTCCTGGGCCGTCACTGACCGGACGAGAAGTCTGATCGCACGGGCTCCGATTCTCTCTGGACGGGCCCCAGCTCCACCGGCAAAGAGTTCCACTTTCCGGCAATGAGTTCGGCACCGGAACCGTTCTCCCTTCCGATACCCCTTCTGCCACAACGGATCTGGGCGTGGCATGCAACTGGCTTACGGTATGGGTGACCGCGGGAGATCGCCCACACCGGAAGGCCGGCAATGCAACGACTCAGACACCGAAGGGGCTTCACCCTGTTGGAGCTGCTCATCGTTCTGGTGGTGGGCGGGGTGCTCAGCATGGTGACGATCCAGAGCTTCAGCCAGGTGCACGGCAGCCTGGGGGCCCGGACGGCCCAGTCCACCTTCATGACCATGCACGCCCAGGCCCGGGCCAGTGCGGTGGAGCGCGGTCACAACGTGATACTGCGGGTAGACCCGTCCTCAGATCGAGTAGAGCTGGAGGCACAGACCTCCGACGGCCCTGTGGTCGTCCGGAGCAGGGCCTTCGCCTCCGACTACGACGTGTCTCTCGAAACCGACGGCGGTGTGGTGGAGCTCTGCATGACGCCCAGGGGATTCGCCAGCACCAGCTGCGGGAACGTGACGTCGCGGGTCCAGGTGCGCTTCGTCCGAGGCGACCGCACCCGGTCGGTGACCCTCCTCCCCCTGGGCCAGCTCATGGAGGACACATGATGAGTGTTCCGACGCGCACCCGGCGGAGGCGCCGGAAGCAGGTGTCTCCGATGCGGATTGCCGGCAAGGCCCTCCGTCAGAGAGACGGCTTCTCCCTTATCGAGGTCATGGTGGCCATGATGGTCCTGGCGGTAGGCCTCCTGGGGCTGGCCGCCGGGACGGGGTGGATGATCCGGACCGTTCATTTCGGTGAGCTGGAGACCAAGCGAAGCGCTGCGTTGCAGTCGGCGGTGGA
>SKVI01000273.1 GCA_007129525.1 Gemmatimonadota bacterium
ATTCCTCCATAGTACATGGGGGCCATGGTTGCCTCCTGGGCTGGTGGTGCGCCAACACCCAGGTTCTCCTTGTTTGCTTAGGGTAAGCATCCTCCGGTCCAGGAGGCTACCTCCCTCCCTGCCATCCCCCGGTAGGCTCGGTTTCATAAGGTCAGAAACAGATGGGCCGGAGCGCGATCAAGGGGAGGCGACCGCGGACGTTTCAGCTGAAACGGATTCGTGTGCGGAGACGAAAGGGGCTTCCCCCTGCGGTTGCCACACCCGCTTCCACGGCACCCGGGCGGAGCGCTACCAGGTCTTCCTGCACGTGGATTACGAGACCCTCGCGGCGGAGGGCGAGCCGGGCCGCTCGCACCTGGAGGACGGCACTCGCGTTACAGCGGAAACGGCCCGGCGGCTCACCTGCGACGCCAGCGTGGTGGGGGTGATCGAGGCGAGGGGAGAGTCGGTGGGGGACGAGGCGTCGGCTTCGGGAGACGGCTCGACCTCCGGGAACGGCTCGGCCCCGAGCGATACCCTGGCGCAAGGCGCCGGAGCGGCGCGCCCCACCGCCCGGATTCTGGACATCGGCCGGAAGACGCGGACCATTCCGCCGGCCCTTCGGCGGGCCCTCTACCTCCGGGACGGAGGCTGCCGATTCCCGGGGTGCGGGGTGCGGTTCACGGAGGGGCACCACGTGGAGCACTGGGCCCTGGGTGGGAGGACAGAGCTGGCGAACCTGATCTCACTCTGCCGGTTCCACCATCGGGCGGTCCACGAGGAGGGCTTCGAGGTGCGCCGTACCCGGAACGGAGACTTCCGCTTCTTCGACCGCACGGGCTGGCCCCTGCCCCAGCGGCCCCGGTCTACCGGTGTGAGCTGGATCGTGGAGTCGCGGTTTGCAGGGACGCAGGAGGCGGCGGCGAAGGAGGCGGGCCGGGCGCCGGAGGGTGCGGAGAAAGCGGATGGTGGGAGCGAGTCGCTCCAAACCCTCGAGGAGACCAACCGCGAACTGGGCATCGACCCCCAGTGGCACACGGCGGCGGCACGTTTCAGCGGAAGCGTCGACGATCCGCGCAACGGTGAGCTCCGGGATCTCATGTTCCGCGCTATGGATGGGCTGGATCCGGTTGAGGACGGGTTGGATCGAACCGAGGAGGAGGCGTTCACGCCTGGGGAGGAGAACCCGGGCCCGGAGGGAGAAACCCTCGGACGCTCGGAGAAGCATGACTCACCAGACGGGCGGTGACCCCGTCGCCCAGGGATGTCGCACAGGAATACCGACTCCGGTCGGGGGCAAAAACGGGGAAGGTCCACGAGAGACCCATTGCCGGATGGCCGGCGGATGGCCAGACTACGGAACCCCTCGTGTCAGGATGCGGTAGGTTGCCGATCCGACGCTTCGGGCCCACAGCCTCGAGCTCCCATCAGGAACCGTCAGGACAGGGAACGTGCCGCACTTCCTGGACTGTGCCGTACGGTGGAGGGGGGGGGTTGATCACCGTTCCGTGAGCGAGCCTATGCGAATCCTCGTTGTCGATGACGACCCAATCGCGTTGGAGCCCCTGGTGGAGCGCCTCCGCCAGTGGGACCACGACGTGGTCCCCTTTGGTAGCGGGGAGGCGGCATGGGAGGAACTCCAGGAAGGCCCTCCTCCCAACATCGTGCTTCTGGACTGGATGCTTCCGGGTATGTCGGGGCTGGATCTCTGCCGGAAGCTTCGGGCGGCGGGTGAGAGCCCCTATGTGTACGTGATCATCATCACCGGAAAGACGAACCGGGACGATCTCCTGGAGGGCTTCGACGCCGGAGCCGACGACTTTCTCACCAAGCCCTTCGACTGGGCCGAGCTGCGGGCGCGTCTCAGGGCCGGAGAGCGGATCGTGGAGCTCCAGAACGAACTCATCGCGGCCCGTGAGGCCCTTCGGAGTCAGGCGATGCAGGACCCCCTGACGAAGGTTCTGAACCACGGTGCAATCATGGATGCCCTGTCTCAGGAGGTGGACCGTGCCCACCGCGAGGAACACCCCCTGGCCGTGGTCCTGGCAGACCTGGACAGCTTCAAGGCGGTGAACGACGAGTTCGGACACGTGGCCGGGGACCGCGTGCTGGTGGAAGTGTCACGCCGGATGAGGAACTGCCTTCGATCGTACGACTCCATCGGACGCTACGGAGGAGAGGAGTTCCTCTTCGTTCTGCCCAACCTCGGGCAGGACCAGGCCGCCAAGATGGCCGAGCGGGTTCGGCTTACCGTGTGCCGGGAGCCCTTCCGGGTCGAAGGTGCCGAGATTGCGGTGACCCTGAGTCAGGGTGTCTTGGTCTGGGACGAGCCTCGGCCTCTCGCAATGGATCGACTCATCAAAGCTGCGGACGAAGCGCTCTACGGGGTCAAACGAGGTGGCAGGAACGCCGTGCGCGTGGTCCTCTTCGACGCTGGTGAGGCGGACGAGGAAATGGAAGTGGTGGATTTCGGGGCCTGATCGTCCCTTCAGCGGTCTCCTGGCCGGCCCTTCCGGAAGAGAACCACGTTCCGGTGGGGGAACTCCGGGGACCACCCGTGCTCGGTGGCGATCCATTCCATGGTGCGGCGGCGGTAGAAGCACACGTGAGTTGGGTCCCTGGCGTAGTACCAGTCGGCCAGCGCCACGTCCCGTGGCGGCCTCTCCGTCATGACGCCGAGCCAACCGCCGGGGCGCAGGAGACGGTCGAAGGTTTGAAACTCCCGGGCGGGTTGGAAGAAGTGCTCTGCGGTCTCGCTGCAGGTGAGGAAGTCGTAGGTCCGCTCGAGGACCTCGGTGTCCGGCGCGAAGAAGGGGTCGAAGTTCTCCGTCGGGAAGCCCGCTTCCGTGAGCATCAGCGAAAGGGTGGGGCCCGGTCCCGATCCGTAGTCCAGCCCGACAGCACCGGACGAGAGGCGTTCCATGAGGGGGGCAGCGAGGCGTGAGAGGAAGGCCCGATAGCGGGGGTCTCCCGGATCGTTCTCGTGGGTGTCGTAACGTGCCCGCTCCTCCGCAGGTGTGGGGCGATCGTCGGGGTGCATGAAGACCAGCCCGCAACCACGGCACCCCCGGTACCGGCGGCCGTGGGCCCGGACGGGGGCGTCGGCGGAGGGGAGACGGCAGAGGGGACAGGAGAGGACTGCTGGAGTGGTCATCGGTGTGGAAGGCGAGACGGCGGTCTGGCAGAGGGTGGCTTTCACCTGTGCGGCGGTCGGTATCTTTGCGTGCGGACCCACTTCGGATGCATAATAATGGACATAGTCACCCAATTACATGAGGGTAGCGAGGGAAAGGTTCGGCCGGTTGGGAACCCCGGGGGGTAAAATTCCAGGGAGGGTCGGATTTTCACCGAGAGACCCGCGGAGATCGGTTTGGTCCCACAGTCACGGGGCGGGTCGCACGTCTCCAACCAGCGGAGTTAGTCGATGAACGCCATCTCGGGAGTTGCTCTTCTTGCCTTCGGGCTGATCCTTCTTCCCGATTCCGTGGCGGCGGAGCAGCCCGTCCCCATCTCCGCGTCGCCGGCGGTTGCCGGCGCAGAAGTGGGTCCCCCCGCCGACACCCTGGCCCTGCCCTACTCACCGGAAGATTGGTTGACGCTCCTGCCCACTGAGCGGGAGGCCCGGGACCTGGATGCCATGGGTGCCTATCGACCCGGATACCCGTTCTGGAAGCACGTCTTCAATATCCCCGACGGATCCGTGGCCTTCGGTAGCGCGGAAGACGGTCGGCTCCTGGCCACCTTCCCCAGCCGCGGTGACTGGACGAGAGAGGTCCGATGGGAGGACCCCACCATCCCGAACGTCGTCCTGGGGCGCCGCCTGCCGCCCGGACTCACCCAGCGCCGGGAGGAGGTGACCGAGCTCCTGGAGCCGGTGGTGGGGCCGGTGGTCCACAACGCGACCCGGGGGCGATTCCTCCTTCCCAATGCCCGCCGGTATGGAGGCTTCGTGGAAGAGTGGGGCCGGATCTACGAGCGGTTCGGGGTTCCGGCTGAGATCGGCCTCGCCCAGGCGGTGGTTGAATCGGGGCTGAACGGACGGGTTCGCTCCGAGGCCGGAGCGCTGGGGCTCTGTCAGTGGCTTCCCCGCAACTGGAACAGCCTGAAGCGCCGGGCGGCGCACGAGATCGAGGGCTACAACCAGACCACCCAGGCCGCCTACTGTGCCGCCTACCTCAGCGTGCTGGCCACCAAGTACGGCAGCTTCGTGCCGGCGCTCTCGGAGCACCACGCCGGTGGAAGCAATGTGGGACGTACGGTGATCAACGGATCTCGATTGGGCGGCGTCGATGTGCGGGATCAGTACTTTCTGGGATCGGAGCTGGCCCGTGACCTGAGGACCCTGTCTTCGCGGTCGTACCGGGAGGTGGTCCGCAGCTACGGACCCCGCTCCTTCCTCTACGCCGAGATGGTGTTCGGAAACCGTTTCACCGTGCGGCGCATCCGGGAGGAGGTGCCCCAGCAGCGGATCCATGCCATGCGGGCTCCCCGTCCCATTCCCTTGAGCGAAGTGACCCGGCGGACGGGGCTTTCCGTGGACGAGGTGCGTCGCTTCAACCCGGCTCTGGTCCGCCAGGTCCCCGCCGGCGCGAACCTGTATCTTCCCTCCCGGGTGGAGGAGTTCGGACCTGACGTGAGCTTCTGGCACCGGCCCCCTTCCCCCGAGTACGCAGCGGTCCTCGACGACTTCTTGAGCCTGGACGCACACTGGGACGACTGGGAGGAGCCCTCCTTCGCCCCGGTGCTCCGTGAATTCCGGGAGCGATTTCTGGCCACCGGAAGCGAGGAAGGCTCGGTCATGGCCACCGTCATCGGCTACGCCATGGACGAGATGTATACCAGCCGCCGCCGGCAGATCCTGGTGGACTTCCGAACGAGTCCCGAGATCGAGCGACTGGTGAATCAGGGGCTTGGCGAGATCGAGGCGAACGGGCGACAGCGGTAGGCCGCGCTACGCAGCCGGGTCCGCGGTCTGCGAGTCGGCGACAGGTGCTGGAACGCGCACTCCGGTAAGGGGTTGCCTGACATCTGGGGGAAATGTGCGCGGCCAGGGGATTTCACGGACTGGCCAGTGCGCGCCCCGGTTCGCGAGCGATTCTGCTCAACTGCAGTACAGGAGTCGAAGCCATGAAGACGACCCATCGATCCCGCACGACGGACCGCCACGCCCACCTCGGCGCGAAAGCCCTCCTGCCTCGATTCGCAGCCATTCTGCTGATCCCACTTCTGGTTCTGGGATGCGAGGTGCCGGATCCCGAGGAGGTCGTGGATGAGGCCGTGGAAGAGCTTCATGAGGTGGAGCTGGGCTACGTCCTGTGGGATTCGGAGATTGCGTCCACCCACGTGGTGGCGGCGGTTATCGAAGATGAACTGGGCCATCCGGTGAGCTTGACCTCGGTGGATGCCGGGCCCATGTGGACGGGGATGGCCCGGGGTGACTTCGACGCCATGGTGGCCGCCTGGCTCCCGGACACCCACGAGGCCTACTGGGATGAATTCGGCGAGGACGTCGTTGACCTGGGACCCAATCTGGACGGAGCCCGAATCGGTTGGGTGGTTCCCGACTACGTGGCCGCGGAGAGCATCACCGAACTGCCCGCGTACCACGACGAGTTCAGTGGTGAGATCATCGGCATCGATCCCGGCGCCGGCCTGATGGCCGCCAGCGACGAGGCCATGGAGATCTACGACCTGGGTGACTTCAACCTGGTATCGGGATCGGATGCGGCCATGACCGCGGCCCTGGACCGAGCCGTTTCCGATGAGGAGTGGATCGTGGTCACCGGTTGGGTGCCACACTGGAAGTTCGCCGCGTACGGCCTGCGCTTCCTGGATGATCCCGAGGGTGTCTTCGGCGATGCCGAGGCGATCCACACCATTGTCCGGCCCGGCCTGGAAGAGGAGGCTCCCCAGGTGTACGCCTTCCTGGACAACTTCCACTGGACGTCGGAACAGATGGGCGAAGTCATGCTCATGATCGAGGATGACATGGAGCCCATGGATGCTGCGCGGGCCTGGATCGCGGACAACCGGGACGTCGTGGAAGGCTGGCTGCCGTAGGAGGGGCGCCAGTGGCCTCCGATCCCTGGTCGGATCCGGCCGTGTTCCCGGCACGACACGTCGGAGGGGCATGAGCCAGATCGTCGCCGAAGGGCTGTACAAGATCTTCGGCCCCCGCCCCGAGCGGGCCTTCGACCTACTCGATGAGGGCGTGTCGAAGGATGAGATACAGGCCCGGACCGGCCTGGTGGTGGGAGTGCAGGATGCCTCCTTCACCGTGTCGGAGGGTGAGACCTTCGTGGTGATGGGCCTCTCCGGGAGCGGGAAGTCGACCCTCCTTCGCCTCCTGAACCGGCTCCTCGAGCCCACCCGGGGTTCGGTGCAGGTGGCCGGAGTGGAGGTGACCGATCTCGGTTCCCGGGACCTGATCCAGTTTCGGCGGGACCATTTCGGTGGGATGGTGTTCCAGAAGTTCGCCATTCTCCCCAACCGTAACGTGCTGGACAACGTCGCCTTCGGGCTAGAGCTGCAGGGGGTCGAAAAGGGCCAGCGCGAGGAGAAGGCCCGGGCCATCATTGACCTGGTGGGCCTGGCCGGGCACGAAGCCTCGTATCCCCGGCAGCTGTCGGGTGGGATGCAGCAGCGGGTTGGCCTGGCCAGGGCCCTGGTGGTGGAAGCAGAGATCCTTCTCATGGATGAGGCGTTCTCGGCCCTCGATCCCCTGATCCGGCACCACATGCAGGACGAACTCCTGGGTCTCCAGGAGCGGCTGCAGCGGACCATCGTCTTCGTGACCCACGATCTGGACGAGGCGTTCCGGGTGGGCGATCGCATCGCCATCATGAACGAGGGGGCGGTGGTGCAGACCGGGACGGCCGAGGACATCGTGCTGAACCCGGCCAACGACTACGTGCGATCGTTTGTTCGGAATATGGATCGCACCCAGGTGTTCCGGGCCCGAACGGTCATGGAATCTCCTCCCGGAGAGGCGGACGGGCAAACCGCCGCTGGGACCGGGGCCACGGTCTCGCTCGACGCCACGTTGGCCCAGGTCATCCGACAGGCTGCCGAGCACCCCGGTCCGGTGGCCGTGCGGGACGACGAAGGCGAGCTCGTGGGAATCATTCGGCGAGACCGGATCCTCGAGGCCATGGACCGGGACTTCTCCCCCTTGGCAGCCGACATCGAGGGTGCGGCTGCCCAGGTGTCCACTGTGGACTGAGCCGGAGGCCTCCTGGTGTTTCCCTTCCGCATTCCCCTCAGAGACTGGATCGCCGACGGGGTCGATCTTCTCATCGAGCGCTACGGCGTCCTCTTCGACGGGTTCAGCGCCGTGGTCTTCTTCATGGTCGACGGCCTGAAGGACCTCTTCATGATGGGCCACCCCCTGATCCTCATGGGGGTCTTTGTGGCGCTGACGATCTGGATGGCCGGGTGGAAGGCAGCGCTGCTGGCGGCCCTGGGCCTTCTCCTCACCGAGAACATCGGCCTCTGGCCGGCATTCGTGGAAACGCTGGCTCTGGTTCTGACCGCGGAGGTCCTGGTGGTGGTGGTGGGGATCCCGCTGGGCATCCTGGCGGCGGGCAGCGATAGGGTCGACACTCTGCTCCGGCCGGTGCTGGACTTCATGCAGACCATGCCGGCCTTCGTCTATCTGATCCCGGCCGTGATGTTCTTCGGGCTAGGCCTCGTCCCTGGTGTCATGGCCACCTTCGTCTTCGCCATTCCCCCGTTGGTGCGGCTCACGAATCTGGGGATCCGGCAGGTGCCGCAGGACCTCATCGAGGCAGCGGACGCCTTTGGCGCGACCCGCACTCAGAAACTACTGAAGGTCCAGATCCCCACAGCGCTTCCCACCATCATGGCCGGGGTGAACCAGTCCATCATGCTGGGGCTTTCCATGGTAGTGATCGCAGCCATGATCGGAGCCGGCGGCCTGGGTGAAGACGTGCTGAGGGGTATTCAGCGGATCCAGATCGGGCAGGGCTTCGAGGCCGGGCTGGCGGTGGTGATCCTGGCCGTCATCCTGGACCGGATCACGGCAGGATTCGGTGAGCGCCGGGGGCCTCCGCCGGGCACCGCCTGAATCCCTGCGACGGCCCGGTCGTACCGTCCATCCAAGGGCAGCGTCCCCCCGCCCCGGGACGTTCCCCGCCATGCGTTGCGCTCCTGCCCCTGCGCGGCACCCTCGCCACGACACCTGGTGGCGCCCGCGCAGCGTCGCCGCGGCTCCACCACACATCGAACCCCGGGGACGTACGTCCCGCATCCCACGGCATCGGATCCCCCTTTCCGGTCCCATCGAGCCATTGTCCCGGCCGGAGAGGGCTTCCGGGGGGTGTCGGCAGGGGGATGGGGCGGCGGTTCGGGGCGACGCGCAAGCGGGATCCGGTGCCAGATTCCTGGCATGATTGCTGATCGCCTAAAGGAGCGAGTGTGGTGGGCGGGCCGACGAATCGATGCGTGTTGTCGACAGGCCTGTGGCCATCACCGGACGAGGTCGGGGACGAACTACAACTCGGGACGGCGACATGGCGCTTCAGGGTGAGAGGAGACCACCGACGACCGGGACCCACAGAACCCCGTTCCGGCGAGGCCCGAGGCTCTTCTTTCTGGTGGTGGGCATCCTGCTGCTGAGCGCCCTGGACGCCATCTTCACCCTGATCCTCATCGACACCGGCCACGTCCGCGAGTGGAATCCGTTTCTGGCCGTCCTCCTGGAACGGGACGTACAGCTCTTCGCCAACGTGAAGACCGCTCTCACGTCGGCCGGAGTCTTCGTTCTGGCCGCCTTCGTGGATCGCTCTCTCTTTCACCGAATCCGCGTAGGTCGGATCCTGGAATTCATCCTGGTGGGCTACTGCCTCCTGGTCCTCTACCACCTCAGCCTTCTGGTGCGGGTGTTCGTGCTCTAGAAGGCCGTTCAAGAAATACAGGACCCGCCGTGAGGGTGTCTTGCGGCCCTGGCTTGCCGCCCGGACTCGGGGGTGTCATTGTGGCCGGGTTCCGAGCCGGCCTGATCATGGATCCGTGCTCAGGTGAGATCGCCCCCACCGGGAGCCCTTCGATGAGCACCTCGCACCTTCGCAGCACACTCCGTGAGGGTGCCGCCGGGGATTCCGGTCAGGCACCGGAGGAGCACCCATGACGGCCGACAGCTCTCCTCGGCTGGAGGCGGTCCCACAGTCCCATGAGGAGTCGACTCCCACCACAGCGTCCGCCGAGCCGGGAGCCCGAGAGATCCGGCCGGCCTTTGTTCCCTTCGTGCTGCGCCGGAGCGGCAGTGGGGTGGGAGGTGCCGTAATACTGGCGCTGGCCGTGGCGTGGGGACTTGGCCGGATGGGGGCGCCGGCTCCCTGGGCTCTCCCGCTCCTGGTCTTCGTGGTTGCGGCGGGGGCGGCGGCGGTCTCGGCGCTGATCAGGGTCCGGCGGACCCGCTGGCGGATCCTGCCTGACCGGGTCACAGGCACCACCGGCACTGCGTTTTCGAGGCAGTCCACCGAACTGGAGCTGGGCCGCATCACCCAGATCGCCCTGGTCCGCCCCTTCCTCGAGGGAAACCTCTTCGGAACGGGCTATGTGACGGTGAAGGCTGCCGGAAGCGGTGCCCGACATCTGGTGATGTCGTCGGTGCCCGATCCGGCGGCGATCTTCGAGGCGTTGCAGGCATCCATGCGTGCCCGGGGCTTCTCGCTCGAGCGTTCTCGACTCGTGTCCGAGGCGCGGCCCGCCTTCGTGGAGTGTTTCTGGGCCGTGGGGAAGGTGGCCCTTCTCCGGAGCGTGGTGGTCCTGGTGGCGTTGGGGGGAGTTCTCCTGGTGGTGGGCGCCCTTGCGGGACTCT
The DNA here is from genome assembly GCA_007129525.1 of Gemmatimonadota bacterium. Lineage (GTDB taxonomy): Bacteria > Gemmatimonadota > Gemmatimonadetes > Longimicrobiales > Gaopeijiaceae > PWLA01. The sequence continues at coordinate 9,821 of SKVI01000273.1, forward strand.
CCCCTGCCGTGGAAAGCGGAGGCGAGCTTGTCGATATCCTTCGGGGCGCCGCTCCGCTGCCGGAGGAGGCGGCGGCCTGGCTCGCACCCGGTGTGGCCGTGGGGATCGGGGTGGGGCTCGTGGGTTTCGTGCTCCTGGGATTCACCTGGGTGATCGTTCCCCAGGTGGTGCGCTTTCTGCGAGTCCGGCGACGCCATTACCGACTCTTCGATGACGCCGTGGAGCTGGAGGCCCGCTTCCTGGGGCATCGCCATCAGATCATCCCCATGGAGAACCTCTCGGACGTGTCGCTCCGTCAGTCGTTCAGACAGCGGCTCATGGGGACCTCCGACGTGGAGCTGAGCTGCCAGGGGAGGGGCCGCAACATCCGGTTTCCATGGATGGCGCGGGCCGAGGCCTTCTCCGAGAGCCTGCGATCGGTTCTGGAGGCGCAGGGGCAGGGTCGAATCAGCGGCGTTGCGGTCCCGGCGGAATCGGAGTCCGGATCGGACCCGGGAGCAGATCCGGCGCTTGCCCCGGCAAGCCCGTCCTCCACCCCCTCCGGGGAGCCTCCGGTGGAACTCCGGATCGTAGCGTCACGCGTTCTGACGGGCTACCTGCTCCGGGCCCTCGCCGGCGCCGCCACCGCTGCCCTGGTCCTGGTGGCGGCCGGCGTCGCCCTGTTCTATCTGGAGCCGCCGTTGGCGGCCGAGGCTCGAGATACACCCTTCGTGCTCTGGGGCGCGGTGGGCCTGATCCTCCTCCCGCTGGCCGTGTTCGTGCTGCGACTTCCGGGTCGGATGATTCGCCTGCGGGCCAGCCGGTTTCGGATCGACGCCCGCCAGGTAGAGGCGGAGTATGCCCTCGTCTCCCGGGAGCGGCGTCGTTTCGCCCTGGACAGGGTGACGGCGGTGGCCAGCCGGCAGGGACTCCTGGACCGGATGTTCGGGACCTGGACCCTCACCTTCCACTCCATCGGGAGCCGCCGACCGATCCGCCTTCCCCACGTTCGCGCCCGGGCACTGGAGATGGAGTCGTTGATCCGGCGTGTGGGGCTGAACCCCGGTCCGGCCCGGGACACGGTACAGGCCCGGGTCACCCCGACGCTCTGGTTTCGGGGAAATCCCGGTACTGTGATCTGGACCGGGGTCTGGATCTGTGTGACGACTCCCTTCGCTCTTCTCCACCCGCTGGTTCTGGCCCTGCCGGTGCTGGCGGTCCTGGGCTTGCTTCACCGGTTCGGCGCAGACCTCTGGGATGCCGGTTCGGGCCGTATGGAGCTGGGAGCCGACTACGTGCTGGTCAGGAGGGGAAGGGTTCGCCGGATGGCGCTCCTCGCAGGGTACCGGCAGCTCAGGGAGGTGAACAGCCGCTTCTACCCCTTCTCTCGTGCAGGCGCCGTGGCGGTGCGGGCGGCCGGGGGCGCCACGGGGATGCTGGAGTACGTGGAAGACCCGGAGGCCCTCCACATCCGGCTCGACTCCGCCCTCCTCCGGTACGGGAAGGATGGCGGGCGGGGCCGCGAGGGGTTGGATCTCCGGGAGCGGCTGGCCACGCGGCCCCAGGCCCGAAACGACCTGGTGGCCCTCACCGGGATCTGCGTGGTCCTCTTCCCACTGCTGGTGGCGTACCCCTTCCTGGCGGCTTCCCTTGTGGTGTACCACCGACGCATCCGCTACGTGCTGGAAGGGGACCGGGTGCTGGAGTACAGGGGGATCCTGGTTCGGAAGGTGAGGTCGATCCTCTACGACAGGATCGACTCGGTGAGCACATCGCGGGGATTCCTGAACGGTATGCTGAAGAACGGGCAGGTGGAGATCTCCACGGCTACCGGTGCCGGAGCTCAGATGGTGATGCGCAACGTCTCCCACGAGGAAGACGTTGCGCAGGCTCTGCACCGGGCCATGGAGGCCGCGTGAGGGAGTGGGGTCCTGCCCCACCTCCCGGTCAGCGGATGCTTCCGGCCACGTCCAGGAGGGCTCCGGCGACGCGCCGGATTCGCTCCGCGTCACCTTCGATGCGGCCGGTCTCCACCCCGCGGGCTTCGTCCCAGAGCTCGGTGGCCAGCTCGGCCAGGGCCGAACGCTTCTCCGGACCTCGAGCCATGGCCTCGATGCGGTCCATCTCGACGCGCGCCCGATTGACGTGGGCCTGCGGCAGCCCGTCGTGGCGGACGAGCTGATCCAGGTAGGCTCGGGCCACCACCATCTCGGGCGGCCAGTGGAGTCGGGGCTGGTGCTGTGGGTTGAACTCGTCGAAACGCACCAGCATGGCCGCCTCCAGCTCGGCCTCGCTGAGGTGCTCGCTGGGGGTGAGCTGGAAGGTGTCGAGCCCGCGGGCGATCTCCGAGCCGTAGATGACCCCGTTGTACCAGTACGTGGACCAGTATCCTCCGGTGTGCAGTTCCTCCGCGCTCAGGGGACCCCGGTCGAAGTAGGCGATCTCGTACGGGTCGGCGGGATCGGTGAAGTCGAAGACCGACACCCCGCCCTGGTACCAGGCCTGCACCTTGATGTCCCGGCCCGGAACCGGCACCAGTGAGCCGTTGTGGGCCACGCAGTTCTCCGTGTCCGTCTGGGGAACAGGAAGCTTGTAGTAGCCCACGTGGTGCATCTTTCCGTTGACCATCCGGAAGAGAGAGTTGGCGCCCCACTCGGGACGGTCCGACGCCCGGCACCGGGGCGAGGTCCCGCCACCCCACTCGTCGGTGAAGATGACCGTGGAGCCGTCGTTGTTGAAGGTGGCCGAGTGCCAGTAGGCGAAGTTCTCGTCGATGACCTCGTGGACCCGGACGGGGTTGGCCGGATCGCTCACGTCCAGGAGGATCCCGTTTCCGGAGCAGGCGCCGGCGGCCAGTCCGAGCTCGGGATAGGTGGTGATGTCGTGGCAGTGGTTGGTCTGGGCCGAGCGCTGCGTACCCTCGCCGTGTGCTCCGCCGGGCCAGAGGCCCGCTACGTCGCCGGTCTCATGGTCGGCGAAGACCCGGGGCTCAGCGACCACCGCCGCATCTTCCGGCGAAGCCAGGGGAACCCGGATCACCTCGATCCGGAAGAGGGCGCTCTGGTCGGGGTCAACGTCCTCTCCAACGAGGCAGCCCTCCAGCTCCTCGGCGGGGCGGACGCCTGCCGATCCGGAGACGTACACGTAGACGTGGTCGGCGTCAGCGGCATCTTCCAGGAGAGTGTGGGTGTGGGAGCCGCGGCACGTCTGCACCGCCGCCACCTGTTGAGGCATGTCCAGGTCGCTGATGTCGAAGATCCGGACGCCCCGGAACCGCTCGGGGTTCACCTCGCCGGGGGCGCCCTGCGAGCCGCAATCGATGCGGCCGCGGGTCTGCTCCACCGACATGAAGAGGAGGTCACCGTATACCGAGAGGTCTCCCTGTCCCCCGGGGCAGACCACCGCGGTGCGCAGCCGAGGGTTCGCCGGGTCGGAGACGTCGTAGATCATGAACCCGTGAAAGTTGCCCACGAAGACCAGATTGCCCTGAAAGGCCATGTCCGAGTTGGCCAGGTTCAGGTTCCCCACGGCGTCGGGGTCGTAGAAGCCGTCGGGCCGGGGGATGTTGGCCAGGAGCTCCATGTTCAAGGCGGCCTCCTCGGCATCCATCCAGCCGGCGGCCAGGCCGATCCGGGGATCGTCGTCGTCCCACCACTGCTCCGACTCCTGAGCCTGGACCTGGGTGGCGCCCAAGGCCACAAGGAGTCCCAGGACGACGAGGCTCA
>SKVI01000402.1 GCA_007129525.1 Gemmatimonadota bacterium
CCTGGAGCTCCACCATGGTGTCAGCCAGGGCCATCCACCGCACCAGGTCATCGGGCTCCGGGGGACGAGCCAGGAGGCGACGGCGGTCGCCCGCCGGCAGCGATCGCAGCGCCTGGGCCCAGACACGGCGCAGACGAAGGGCCGACGGCATGGGACGCTCCGGAGGCTCCAGGATCTCGGCCAGCACCCCCGGGGTGGCGATCCGGGGCGGCCGCAGGGCGCGGCCCCCAGCCTCAGCGCGTTCCAGGAGGATTTCCAGGAGCCTGCGTCCCGCCCGGCGGCCGGGGAGGGCCACCAGCACGTGGCGAAGGTCCAACTCCCTCCCTTCCCCGTACCACTCCGCCAGGAGCTCAGCGGCGAGCCACAGCGCCGGCCGCTCCCACCCCACGAAATGCAGGTGCGGCGCTCCGGGTGCCTCCGCTTTGTTTCGGATCACAGCTCCTTCGCTCTGGCGCTTCTGCTGGAATGCTCCTGGGGAAGTCGACCGGCTGCCGACGACGTCGACCGGCAGCCCCCCGCCCTCGCCGGCAGGGTGTACGGTGGCACGAGGGTCCGACAGGGGCAAGCCGCGCCCCGAAGCGGCTCAGGCCTCCCCTGCACCCTGCCTCCAGTAGCGGACGCCCAGGGTGACGGCCCTCACCCCCATCAGGGTCACGAGCCCCCACCAGACCCCCGGCAGGCCCCATCCCATGGGGAGTACCAGGAAGAGCACGGCGGCGGCCGCGGCGGCCGAAAGCACCATCTGGCCCGCCAGGTAACCAAACTCCTCCCGACCCATGAAGATGCCGTCCCACACGAAGACCAGGGCGTTCAGCGGTTGCATCCATATCACGAAGGACAGCACCGCCGCCACGTGCACCAGAGTGGTGGGATCGTCGGTGAAGAGCCGGGGAAGCCAGGGGGCCACCGCCAGAAAGACCAGCGCCAGCGCCACCCCGGTGGCCGCTCCCCACAGCAGGAGCCGGTTGGTCATGGCCCGGAGTTCTCCCCGACTCCCCTCACCCCGGTAGCGTCCCACCAGGGCCTGGGCCGCCACCGCCACGGCGTCCACCACCAGCGCCAGGAACATCCAGAGCTGCACCGCCACCTGGTGCCCGGCCACCTCCGCCGTCCCCACGCGAGTCGCCACCGCCGTGGCCAGGGTCATGGTCCCGATGAGGGCGAAGGTGCGGATGGAGAGCTCGCCCCCCACCCGCAGGAAGGGGAGGAGCTCCAGGATCCGGGGGATGCGGGGCGCCGTGCCCAGCAGCTCCCGCCGGGGACCGAAGAGGAGGTGGAGGAAGGCCAGCGCTCCCATCCACTGGGCCACCACGGTGGCCCACGCCGCGCCGTCCAGGCCCCATCCCACCCAGAAGATGAGAATGGGGTCCAGGACCAGGTTCACCCCGTTGAGCGCCAGGGTGATCCGGAGGGGCGTCCGGGTGTCCTGGAGTCCCCTGAAGACCCCGTGGCCGGCCATGATGAGAAGGACCGCCGGTCCCGCCAGCGCCCGGATCCGGAGGTAGGAGATGGCCGGATCCCGGAGTTCTCCTCCGGCGCCCATGAGGCTCACCAGGGGACCTGCGGCGGCCAGGAGCACTGCAGTGGCCAGAACCCCCACGCCCACGGCCAGGGTCAGGGCCTGGAGAATGGCCCTTCCGGCCTCCTCCCGGTCTCCCCTTCCCCACGCCCGGGCCACCCGGGGCGTGGTCCCGTAGGCCAGAAAGTTGAAGACCACGAAGGTCATGGAAAAGATGGCCGCGTTCACCCCCAGGGCGGCCAGGGGCACCGTCCCCAGCCGTCCCACGAAGGCGGTATCCACGATGGAGACCAGGGGGTCGGCAGCCAGCGAGCCCAGGGCTGGAATGGCCAGGGCGGCAATCTCGCGGTCCATCTTCCGTCGCTGGAGCCAGCGACGGGCCGGAGCCGGTGGCCTCATGACGGCGCCGGCGGGATCGGGAGGGGTGGTGGGCAAAAGGCCGGTCCCGGACTATCTTCCGTGCCGCAAGCCCCGCCGGGGATTTCCCGACGGCCAGAAAGCCGTTCAGGCAGCACAGGGTCCGCCGCGGGCCCGATCCGACCCACTTCAGCCGACCGAGGTCTTATGCAGAACCTGATCATTCGCCTGTTCGTGAATGCGGTGGCCCTCTGGGTGGCGGCGCAACTGGTGGGAGGGATCGAGTTGGCCGGGGAGTTCTGGGCCATCATGTTGGTGGCGGCGGTCTTCGGGATTGTGAACGCCCTGATCCGTCCGGTGCTCCTCCTGCTCTCCCTTCCCCTCCTGGTCATCACCCTTGGCCTCTTCACCCTGGTGGTGAACGCCCTCATGCTCATGCTCACCGCGGCACTGGTGGGGGCCCTGTCGGTGGCCGGATTCTGGCCGGCCCTCTGGGGCAGTCTTCTGATCTCGGTGGTGAGCTTCCTCTTTTCGGTGATCCTGCCCGAGGCCGGAGAGATGGGATCGCAACGGTGAAGCGTCAGGGGGTGAGAAGCCCCCGTCCCTCCAGCGCGCAGCCCACGTAGCGGGTGCCGTCCTTCTCCACCGAGGCGGTCCAGGGGAAGCGGGCCCCGGCCATGGTGTCGAAACACGGCTCCTCCTCCAGGTCGAGGACGAGGCCCCGGGCCTCGTAGACGAACCGGCCCGGATCCGTCGGCTGCCAGGCACCCCCCCCGAAGGTGACCCCATCCTGGTCTTCGGGGGTGATCCAGAGCGCCTCCTCTCCCGTCACCCGGACGATCCAGAAGGGCTCGTTGCCTCGTGCCTCCAGGTCCGCGTCGGGCAGGAGGTCCCGGCACCGGGCGTCTTCGGGGGTGGCGTGGCGGACCTCCAGAAGCCGATCTCCGTCCAGCACCACCGCCGAGCGGACCCGATCGCTACCGTAGCCCAGGTTCTGGATGAGGGTGCGGGCTTCGCTTCCCGTCTCGTCGTCCACGGGCCGGGGGCCAGCCGCCCCACAGGGCAGAAAGTGGAGCACCTCCCCCTCCAGGAGGAGGTCCCCAGGGAGGGAGACGGGTGGGACGGGGCGCTCCCGCGGCTCTTCGTCACAACCAGTCACCAGAACCGTCGCGGCCATCAGGACCGCCGCAGCCGCCAGCACGACCCCGATCCGACTCCTCACCGTTCCGGTCCGCCTCCTCACGATCCCCACGTCAGGAGAAGCCCAGGACCACGGCAGCCACCATGACCACCGCCGCCGCCGCCAGGAGCTTCAGGACCAGCGGCAGGCAGTAGCGGAACCACCGGTCGTAGGGGATTCCCGCCATCCCCAGGATCCCCATGAGCACCGCGTTGGTGGGGATGATCATGTTGGCGAAGCCGTCGCCGAACTGGTAGGCCAGCACCGACACCTGCCGGCTCACGCCCACGATGTCGCCCAGGGGAGCCATGAGGGGCATGGTGACGAAGGCCTGGCCGCTGCCGGAGGGCACGAAGAGGTTGAGAACGGTCTGGAGCCCCAGCATCCCCACCGCCGCCAGCTCGGGACCCACCGCCGAGAGCGGCACCGACAGTCCGTGGACGATGGTGTGCAGGATCTGTCCGTCCTCCATGACCAGGGCGATCCCCCGGGCGATCCCCACCAGGAGCGCCGTTTCGGTGAGCTCCATGGCACCCTGCACGAACTTCTTGGCGGTGACGCTGGGTCCGATCTTTCCGATGGCCGCGGCCACCAGCCCCAGGATCAGGAAGGCGGCACCCAGCTCGTTCAGGTACCATCCCCGGGTGGCGATCCCCCAGACCGCCACACCCAGGGCCACGATGAAGCCCAGCAGCAC
>SKVI01000352.1 GCA_007129525.1 Gemmatimonadota bacterium
CGATGAGCTGGGAGTGCTCTACTCCACCCTCATCGATCCCTGGCTCATGTATCCCATCATCATGGCGCAGAAGGGGCTCCGGTGGTCTCTCACCTGGCCCCGGTGGGGCCGCACCCTGGGGGTCATGATCAAGCTCACCGACGAGATCAGCGGAGAGGTGCTGGCCGAGGATCAGATCAGCAAGGGACTCACCGCCGACGACCGAGAGCGCCTGGACCGGGCACGGGAGGTGGCGGGCCGGATCCTCCGGCGGGCCGGCTGCGATGAGGACACCATCGTCTCCACCCCCCTCAGGGGAACCCACCCCTCGGCTACCGCGCGGATCGGGGTGGTGGTGGACACCGATCTGGCCACGGAGGTCCAGGGGCTCTACGTCTGCGACGCCTCGGTCTTCCCCGAGGCGCTGGGCCGTCCCACCGTCCTCACCATCATCGCCCTGGCCCGGAGGCTCTCCCGACACCTGCTGGCCCCCGGAAGTGCCCCCGGAAACGGCTCACGAGCCGAGCCCGGAACCCCACCCGGGGCGCCTGCATGAGCGCGGCGCCCAGGGCCCTCTTCCTCCGCTTCCCTCGGCTGCCGGAGCAGCTCCCCCACGTGCCCCTGGCACGGGTTGCCACCCCCGTGGAGCCCCTCGCCCTGACCGGACTCCGCGGCGAGCTGTGGATCAAGCGGGACGACCTTTCCGGGGCCCGGTACGGGGGCAACAAGGTTCGCAAGCTGGAGTTCCTCCTGGGCCGAGCCGAAGATCGGGGCGTCCGACGCGTCATTACGGCCGGGGCCATGGGATCGCACCACGCGCTGGCCACCGCCGTGCACGGCAGGGCCCGGGGGCTGAAGGTCACGCTCTGTCTGAGTCCCCAGGAGACCACTCCCCACGTCCGCCGGAACCTGCTGCTGGACCACGCAGTGGGCGCCGAACTGGTGCACGTTCCCCGGATCGAGCTGCTTCCGGCGGTCCTGCGGGCCCAACGCCTCCGCTACCTTGACGAGGGCGCCATGATCATCGCACCGGGCGGATCGGATCCAGTGGGGACGCTGGGATACGTGGATGCGGCACTGGAACTGGCCGAGCAGGTTGAGGCCGGCATGGCACCCCGCCCGGACGTGGTCCACGTGGCCTGCGGCACCATGGGGACGGCGGCGGGGCTGGCGGTAGGGTTCGCCCTGGCAGACCTTCCCATCCGGGTGCGCGCGGTGAGGGTGGTGGGCCGGATCGTCACCGGCGAAGGAAGGCTCCGCCGGCTGGTTCGCTCCACCCTGCATCTCCTGCAGAGCCACGGCGTCTCGGTGCCGCCGGCGGCCGCAGCCCACGCCCTCCTGGAGATGGACCACGAACAGTTCGGAGGCGGATACGGAGAGCCGACGCGGCAAGGGCGGGAGGCCGGCGACCGCTTCCGGGAGGCCGGGATCGAGCTGGACGACACCTACACCGGGAAGGCGGGAGCCGGCTGTCTGGTGGCGGCGGAAAGGGAGCCCCACCTCCGGCACCTCTTCTGGCACACGCTGAGCTCGACCCTTCCGGAGGCGGGAGGAGAGGTGCGAGGCGATACGGGCGGAGAGCCGTCCGGCGGTGCGGAGGGAAGTACCAGCGGCGTGTCGACGCTCCCGGATCCCGGCAGACTTCCCGAACCGTTCCGGCGCCTGCTGGCGGGGTGACGCCGACGGATCCTCAGCGGTAGTTGCCGAACTGAAGCTCCACGCCGAAGTCCTGTTTCTTCAGGAAGGCGATGACCTCCTGCAGAGCGTCACGATCAGGACTGCTGACGCGGAGCTCGTCACCCTGGATCTGCACCTGCACCTTCTTCAGCTTGAGCCCCTTGATCCGCTTGACGATCTCCTTGGCGGTGTCCTGGGGGATTCCCTGCTTCAGGGTGACCACCTGCCGGGCCCGGCCAAGGGTGCCCTGCTCCACCGATCCAGCCTCCAGGTTCTTCAGGGGCACCCGGCGCTTCGCCAGCTTCGAGACCAGCACCTCGTAGAGTGCCTTGAGGCGGTAGTCGTCATCGGCGTCCAGCTTTACCGCCCCCGCCTCGCGGTCGAGCTCCAGGGTGCAGTCGGTGTCCTTGAAATCGTAGCGCTGCCGGATCTCCTTGGTGGCCTGGTTGACCGCGTTGTCCACCTCCTGCAGGTCGACACCGGTGGACACGTCAAAGGAGTGGTTCTTGGCCATGGGGCGGTCCGGTGAGGATGGGGTGGGAAGTGGATGGCTCCACGTAAGCCGGCTGGGTCTCGAACCCAGGACCCACGGATCAAAGGTCCCGCTTCGGCCTGCCGACGGCAAGACCCCCGGAAGCGGGGCCCCTTGCAGCGCTCCCTCTTGCCTCGAGCACCCCGTTCGGGGCGTCCAAGCATGCCATGTACGGTTACTCCATGGCGCTCCGGAGATCCTCGTCCTCCGGCTCGCCTGAGCCATCCTCCCGGGCACGGCTCGCCCCTCCCAACCGCCCCCTTTGACCTCGGAAAGCCTCCGAAACACCCAACAAGTCAACCATTCTTGCGCAGGATCGGGTGGGCAACCTACTATGGCCCCCCGTATGAGGGATTCGCGACGTAATGGGACCACAGCGTTCCCTCGGCCCGAACGGACGTTGGTACCACGCAACGCCTCAAGAGGCCAGCCGTCGAAGAGGACCACGCCGACGTCCCCGTCGGCGCCCACCCCCCTGCCACAAGGAGGCACTCGTGAAGCGTTTCTCCCCAATCCTTCTCGCCGGCATGTTCATGTTCGCCGGCTGTGCTGAACACCCCACGCAGCCCGATGCTGCTACAGGACCGTCCCTCGGCAGTCACGGCGCCATGATCAGCTCCGCACCGCTCGCTCTCGACCACCTCGAGAGCACCGGCAATCACGTCGTGATGATGCGGAACCAGCGTCTCCCGAACAACTTCGAATCCACGATCGCACGCTTCGGCGGAAGCATCGAAGCCGCCTACGGAAACCTCGGCGTCGCCGTGGTCAGCGGCCTGGATGGGGACGGTGTCACCGCGCTCGAGTCCGTGAACCAGGTGGCGATGGTCAGCCCCGACTTCCTGATTCCGCTCGATCTCCCCACCGATCCCGAAGTGTCGGAGACGAGCGCGACCGACGTGATCCAGAACGACGACCCCGACGCAGCGTTCTTCTTCCCTCGTCAGTGGAACATGCGGGCGATCGGGGCCGACGTGGCCTGGGCGGCCGGGCGGACGGGCTCCCCGGACGTGACGGTGGCGATCCTCGACACCGGGCTGGACTATACGAACCTGGACCTGCAGGGGCTCGTGGATCTGGAGCGCTCGGCCTCCTTCGTGCCCTCCGATGACGCGTTCGTCGACGCCTTCTTCCCCGGTGCGCACCCGGTCGCGGACCTTCACTATCACGGCACGCACGTGGGCGCCACGGTCTCAAGCAACGCGGTCGTGGCCGCAGGGGTCACATCAAAGGTCACCCTGGTCGGCGTGAAGGTCTGCAACGTCTTCGGCTCCTGCCCGACGAGCAGCGTGCTCGCCGGCATGATGCACGCCGCCGACATCGGTGCCGACGTCATGAACCTGAGCCTCGGTGGACTCCGCCTGAAGAGCGCGGACCCGGGCTTCGTCGCGACGATCAACCGCGCGATCACGTACGCGAACCGCGCCGGCACCGTGGTGGTGGTAGCCGCCGGGAACGACGCTGCCGACCTGGATCGCAACCACTTCGAAGGAATCCACTTCCCGACCCTCTACGCCAGCTACTGCAGCGGACCGACCACGGTGTGCGTATCCGGGACCGGGCCG
>SKVI01000235.1 GCA_007129525.1 Gemmatimonadota bacterium
GATCCCTTCCTGAACGGGCTTCTCCTGAACATGCAGGCCGAGCGAGATGCCACCCTGAGGAGCCTGGAGGCCCCATGGGCGAACGACAATTGGTACTGACTTCCTCCGGAAGGCGAAGCATGAGACGCGCACTGACGATCCTGGCCCTCATGACCGTGGGCCCCGTTCTGGCCGGAGAAGTCTGGACCCTCCACGCGCAGGAGCGGGTCCGGATCCTCACCGAGACCCAGGCGCCCCCCCTCGTTCCCGGCGCCCGAGGCTGGCTGGGGCTCGAGCTGGTGGACGCCGGCCTGCCGGAGTCGGCGCTGAGGGTCAACCGGGTCGCCCGGGGCGGGCCCGCCGAGGCCGTGGGCATGCGGGCCGGTGACCTCATCATCCGAATCGACGGTGCGGACGCCACGCCGGAGCAACTGGGCCGCGTAGTGACACGGTTGCCCCCCGGCAGCACGGTGCACCTGGCGGTGCGCCGCGCCGGGACCATGGAGGAGTTCACCCTACAAGCTGCCAGGCGACCGGACCTGATCCGCCAACCGGGTATGATGGACCGGGAGGCGCTGGACTCGGTGCGCCACCGCATGGTCGTCCTCTTCGATTCGGTGGGACTTGCCCTCCGGCAGACCCGGCCTGACACCCTCCTCGGCGGAGATCGTGCCACCTTTGGCGGAGGGCGTGCCACCTTCGCCGGAGGGCAAGCCGCCTTCGACGGAGGAACCGTGCTCATCTCCGCCGGACTCCGCGTCGTGGGCGGGGCCGAGTTGAGCCCGTTGAACCCCCAACTCGCCGCCTACTTCGGGGTGGAGGACGGACTCCTGGTCCTCCAGGTGCTCGAGGGCACTCCGGCACATGAGGCCGGGCTGGCGGCCGGCGACGTCATCGTCGAGGTGAACGACACCCCCGTGCGAGAGGTCGGCGAGATGCGGGCCCAGGTGGCTCGGGCCCGTGACGTGGCGAGCATCCCCCTCCGGGTGATCCGGGACGGTCGTAAAATGACCCTGGAGTTTCCCCGGGAGTAGGGTGGCCTACTCGTAGCGGAGGGCCACGATGGGATCCAGCTTCGCCGCCCGCTGGGCAGGCCAGATCCCGAAGAAGAGGCCGATCCCGGCAGAGAAGAGGAGCGCGACGAACACCGCCTCCACCGAGACGGCGGTGTCCCAACCCGCAAAGGACCGTAGGAGCTCAGCTCCTCCCCAGCCCGCAAGCACGCCCAGGATGCCTCCCAGTACGCAGAGCACCAGCGATTCCACCATGAACTGGAAGAGGATGTTCAGGCGAGTGGCTCCCAGCGCCTTCCTGACCCCGATCTCCCGCGTGCGCTCGGTGACGCTCACCAGCATGATGTTCATGATCCCGATGCCGCCCACCAGGAGAGACACGCCGGCGATTCCCGCCAGCAGAAAGGTGAAGGTACGATTTGTCTCCTGAAAGGACTCCAGCAGGTCGGTGGAGTTGCGGATCTGGAAGTCGGCGGCGGTTCCCGGCGGCAGACGGTGCTCACGGCGCAGGACCCGATCGATCTCGTTGAAGGCCATGTCCATTCCGGCGGGTCCGGCCTCCACCTTCGCGAGAATCGAGCGAAGCCGGTCGCGGCCTCCGAACACCCGGTACTGAGCGGTGCTCACGGGGATGTAGACCACCTCGTCGGGGTTGGTCCACCCCATCTGACCCTTCTCCCGCAGAACCCCCTTCACCTCGAAGCTCTCGCCCCGGACCCGGATGGTTCGGCCCACCAGGAGGGGAGCCGGCGTCTCCAGGCGATCCGGGATGTCGGCGCCCAGGACGGCCACCCGCCGCCGGCCCTGCACCTCACCCTCGGTGAAGGACTCTCCGTAGGCCAGCTCCATGTTGTAGATGTCGAAGTAGCTGGGCCAGGTCCCCAGGATCTCCACGTTGGTGTTCCAGCGAAGGTGCGAGACCTGGAGCCGCTGCGTGATCTCCGGCGCCACCGTGATGATGTCACCGGCCTCGGCCCGGAGGGCTTCGGCGTCGGAGGTATAGAGACGGTTGTCGCCCATCACCACCCCGCCGGCGCCCCGGGCCTGGCCGGGACGAATGGTGAGGACGTCGGTCCCCATGTTCTGGATCTGCTCCTCGACCTGCTGCTGGGCACCTTCGCCCAGGGCCACCATGGTAATCACCGCACCTACGCCGATGATGATCCCCAGAGTGGTGAGGAAGGCGCGCAGCACATTCGCCCTGATGGCGCCCACGGCGACGACGAAGATTTCCTTGATGAGCATGCCGCTGGCCTCAGAACAGGCGGGTGGTCAGAAGGGGAAGCCGCCGCCCATGCGCGACCGTATGCGCTGGGACTGGGCGTCGCGCTGTGCCTGGAGCTGGGCGCCGCCAAGGAGGGCCACCTGCTCGCCCTCCTCCACACCGATGAGGATCTCCGAGTTGCTCCAGTCGCTGACCCCGATGAGGACGGCCCGGGGCCGCACCACTCCCTGGGCATCCACCACGAAGACCACGCCGGGCCGGCCGGTGGCGTCGTCCTGGGCTCGCTGCCTCTGACCCCGCTGCATGCCGGGCATCCCTCCTCCCCGGGCCTGGGCCAGAGCGCGCATGGCGGCTTCGCGGTCACCGCCACCCGCCATGGCCTCCCGCAGCCGCTCCCGGGTCTCCTCGTCCATCTCGCCCCGCTCACCGGCCGGGGGTGCCGCCCGCTCCGGCATCTCTTCACCCCGCTGAGCCATAAGCTCCCGGGTCAGATCCTGGAAGATGGAGCGGTCGAAGTCGATGTGTTCCTCCCGCACTCCCAGAACTGCGGCAGCCGCATTGATCTCCTGGAAGTCCACGATGGCGTTGTTGGGAAGCGTCAGGACATCGGGGCGCTCGGCCAGCAGGACCGTCACCTCGGCGCTCATCCCGGGCCTAAGCCGGCCGTCCTCGTTTTCGAGGTGGACGATGACCGGGAACATGACCACGTTGGACTCGACGACGGCCTGGGGCTCAACCTTCTCGACCTGGCCCTGGAAGCGGCGGTCCGGGAACGCGTCCACCGTCACGGTGGCGGGCATGCCCTCTTCGATCCGGCCCACGTCGGTCTCGTCAACCAGGGTCCGGACCTGCATCACGTCCAGGTTGGCGATGGTCATGAGGGTGGTGCCCCCGGAGACGTCACCGGAAGCCGAAGCGATGACCTCGCCATCCTCGACCGTCTTTTCGAGGATCGTCCCGTACATTCGCGAACGGATCGTCACATCCTCCACCCGGAGACGGGCGATCTCCATGTTCTGCTCGGCCCGAACCAGGGACGCCCGGGCGTTGGCGAACTCCAGGTTTCGGGCCTCGAACTCCTGTTCGGTGATGACCTCGGCCTGGAAGAGATTCCTGGATCGCTCGAGTTGCGCCTCGGCAATGGCGAACTGCTCCTGAGCCACCCGGAGGTCCGCCTCGGCCTGGGTGAAGGCGTTCTGCACGTCCCGCGGGTCGATCCGAGCCAGGAGGGTGCCGGGCTCCACCCGGTCACCCACGTCCACCGCCACCTCCATCACCTCACCCGACGCCCTGGACTTCACCTCCACCTTCCGGAGGGGGCCCAGCGAGCCCGTGGCCTCGGCAGTGATCTCCAGGTCCTGGCGCTGCACGTCGGCAAGGGCCAGGCTGGGTGCCTCCTCGGCCTGTCCCTGCCCGCATCCCACTGCCAGAACGGCAAGGGCCAATCCCGCCGCGAGCGCGCCAGCTCCGGCGAATCCCCGTCCGTTCACCGCCAGCCGGATCCCGCCGCTTCGC
>SKVI01000328.1 GCA_007129525.1 Gemmatimonadota bacterium
CCGGGGCCGGATCACCGGCCTCGGCCTCACCCATGCTCTCTTCACCCACCAGCTCGGCCCGGGCCGCCAGGTAGTCCGCCGCCACCAGGCTCTCCCAGCTTCCCGCCGGCGGATCCACGAAGTTCGGATCGGCCACGTACAGCGCACGGTCGGCGAAGGCCAGACGGGCGGCCTCCATGTAGTAGTGCAGCCAGTCGGCCGTGGGCACACCATTGTCCAGGGCCGCTTCCGGAACGTCCAGAGCCTCCATGATTCCCAGCATCTGGGCGATGGCCAGGTGTCCCGACGAAGGCGGCGGGAACCCGCACAGGACGTAGTTTCGCCAGTCGGTGCAGAGGGGGTCCACGTGGAAGTCCTGGTCCGGGTACGCATGAATGTCCTCGGGCGTCATGACGCCCGGGCGCTCCGGGTGCCCCTGCACCCTTGCGGCGATGTCCTCGGCCACCCCTCCCTGGTAGAAGGCGTCCACCCCCTCGTCGGCGATCCTCCGCAGCACCTGGGCGAGGGCGGGATTCCGCAGTCGGAAGCCCACCGGGTGGGCGGCGCCGTCCTCGTCGTAGTAGAGCTCCCATGCGATGGGATCCTCCCGGAGGGTGGCGTCCCCATCCAGAAGGCTGTGAAGACGGGGGCTCAGCTCGAAGCCTTCTTCGGCCAGGGTGATGGCCGGCTGGAAGAGCTCGGCCCAGTCCAGGCGCCCGTACTCCTGGTGCGCAGCCGCCAGCATGGCCACGGTCCCGGGCACCCCCACCGACAGTCCGCTGGCCACCGCGTCACCGAAGGGCAGAGGCTCCCCGGCTTCGTCCAGGAAGAGTGTCTCGTCGGCTCCGGACGGAGCCATCTCCCGGCCGTTCAGGGCCACGACCTCGTCACCATCCCAGTGCATGAGGAAGGCCCCCCCACCGATTCCGCTGGACTGGGGCTCCACCAGAGTCAGGACCATCTGCACCGCCACCGCCGCATCCACCGCCGATCCTCCGGCTTCGATGACCTGGAAGCCGGCATCGGTGGCCAGCGGGTTGGCGGCGGCCACCGCGAACTCCGATGTGGCCCAGCCGGGCTTCTCGGTGTATCCGGTGGCCATCTCGGGTTGGTCCGGGGCGGTGTACCACACCTCGGCGTCCGGATCGGGAGTGGGCTCATCGGCCACCTCCTCACAACCGGCCACGCCCACGATGAGTGCAGCCACGAGAATCCACGCAGATTGGATCCGCAGTCTCCAGACGTGACTCGAGGGAGGCTTCAACGTGTCGACTGATGAATCTGAAGGGGCGCCGGTCAGCGCCACTCCGGAAGGCAGGAAAGGGGTCATTGCAGGAAAGGCTGAAGGGAAAACCGAGCATGAGGCCGCGTCGCTGACGCGACCCCGCCCATATTGACCGCGCATGCACAAATCGATGCCCGGCCGGGTTCGGGAACCCGGTGCACGCTACACCTCGGCCCGGTGCACTGCAAGCAGGTCACATCCGGCGCGCCTGGAAAGCTGAAGGGGAATCGGACCGCCGGGATCCACCGCCGCGGACCCCGGAGGCAACGCTTTGGGCTGTATCCGGAGGTCTGGCCATGTTGGCCTCCATACCCTGAGCCATTCGCCATGTCGGTCCGTGTAGCGCGAAAAATGGAACAGATCCGCAGAAGGTAGTGTTTGACTCAAGTTGAGTCCTTGAGCGAGTGGTTGTGCCAGTAGCCGTCCAGTCTGCTGTTGTATGTGCCCGTTCGGTCACGGACGCAGATGAAGGGGACGCCGGTACAATACGAGTTGCGGGGAAGGCACCACCATGCATGGATCGACACCATCGGAATACGCCTCGTGCGTTTCCGGCCCACACCCCGAGCGTCCCCACCTCGACTCGCCCTGCCCCGAGCACCATCCGCATCCCGAGGACCGCCGGCAATCCCTCGCCGCGACGTTCCTGATGGGTGCAGCTCTTGCTCTCCTGTTCCTTTTCCCAGGCAGCCATCCCGCCGCCGCTCAGACCCTCGCTGGTCTTGAGAACGCATCCACCTCGCCACCCGCCGTCTTTCTGGACTGCCAGGCCAGGTGGAACTGTAACGAGAGACAATTCCGGACCGAGATCGAGTTCGTGAACTGGGTCCGCGACCGGACCGACAGCGATGTCCACGTAATCTTCACGAGCCAGAGCGCCGGAACCGGACGGCAGTACACCATGGATTTCGTGGGTCGAGGCGCGCTGGAGGGGATGGACAAGGAGCTGACCTTCACCACTGACGGTCAGGAGGTTGAGTCGGAGGTCATGGACGGACTGGCCCGGACGCTCCGTCTGGGCCTCGTGCAGTACGCCCTGGCAAGCGGAATGGGCTCGAGCCTGGACGTGGACTTCGACGGGGAAATCGACGGGGGGAATGGTGAGCAGCTCACGGAGGGCGGCGACGCTCAGGCTGCTCGTGACTATGACCCCTGGAACTACTGGACTTTTCAGGTTTCACTCTCCGGAAACCTGGACATTCGGGAAACCCGATCGTCAAATCGCCTCAACCCCCGCCTGGACGCCGATCGGGTCACCGAGGACTGGAAGCTCAACTTCCATACCCGTCTCGACATGAGGCGCGACCGCCGCTCACTGGCCGACGGCCGGGAGATTCGGGACGACCGCGACAACTGGCGCTTCACGGCCCTGGTGGTCCGCAGTGTGAGCGATCACGTCTCGCTGGGACTCGATGCCGATCTCCGCAATTCGGTACAGCGCAACCAGCACGCCCGTCTCCAGTTCAACCCGGCGGTGGAGTACAACTATTATCCCTACGCCGAGGCCACCCGGAGGCAGCTCATTGCCCACTATTCGGTGGGCATGGAGCACTCCAACTACATGGAGGAGACGGTCTTTGAGGCCACCCAGGAAACCCTTCCGCAGCACCGCCTCGGGGTTCAGTACAGGGCCCGCGAGGAGTGGGGGAATGCCGGCGTGGGCATCGACGCCAACCAGTACCTTCACAACGGCGGCTTCTACAGCTTCGGAGTCCAGGCCGACCTGAGCTACCGGATCGTCCGGGGCCTGGAGCTGAACCTCTCCGGCTCGGCCGCCATGGTAAACGACAACATCCACACCCCCGCCGAAGACATCGCTGACGAGGACATCCTGCTGGGCCGGCAGGCCCTCCCCTCGTCGTATCGCTATCGGACCTCCGTAGGACTCAGCTACCGCTGGGGCTCCGCCTTCGCGAACGTCGTGAACACCCGGTTCCCGAGGTCCGTACGGTAGGCAACTCCGAGATTCAAGAGCAATCCGGACAGTGCTCCGCTTCGGGGGTGAGGGGCACGGAAATCAGGATCCGGTTCTGGTTGAGACAGCTCGGGACTCGCTTCCCTACCCTGGATCCCGGGCCTCGGTTCGAGCCACCACCTTGAACCCGCGGGGGGAGGACGGGAGATTGGGGTGCCTGCCCGATGTGCGGGCTCATCAGCATCCCCCATTTCCCAGATCCACATGACGCTGCTGCCTTCCATCGCACCACCCACCGCATTCCCCACAGCATGATCGACAGACCATGATCGGGGTGGTGGGGGCAGGCGTCACCGGTCTCTCCCTGAGCGTGCACCTCGAGGAGCGCGGGGTGGAGCATGTGGTGCTGGAGGACCGCCCCAGAGCCGGGGGAGTGATTCGGTCCAGTCACGTCGACGGCCGAATCCTGGACCACGGGCCCCAACGAACCCGGGCCACGCCGGCCGTGAGCGAGATGGTGGGGCTCCTGGGGCTCCAGGACGAGG
>SKVI01000349.1 GCA_007129525.1 Gemmatimonadota bacterium
GGAGAGAGCCCGGTCGCTGGAGATCCCCCTGGTGGAGCTGGCCGACGCCGGTGAGCTGGACCTGGCGGTAGACGGTGCCGACGAGGTCACCGACACGCTTCAGCTCACCAAGGGCCTCGGCGGGGCGCTGCTCCGGGAGAAGATGGTGGTGCAGGCCGCCCGTCGCTTCGTGGTGGTGGCCGATGGGTCCAAGCGGGTGGATCGGCTGGGGACCCGGGCACCGATTCCGGTGGAGGTGGTCCCCTTCGGTTGGGAGGCCCATCTCCCCTTCTTCCGTGAGTTGGGATCCGATCCGGTGTCGCGGCGGGATGAGGACGGCGAACTCGTGATCACCGACAACGGGAATCCCATCGTGGATCTTCACTTTCCCGAAGGACTCGACGACCCGCACGCGCTGGACCGGGCCCTGCACCACCGGGCCGGTGTGGTGGAGACGGGGCTCTTTCTGGGGGTGGCCCACCTGGCCCTGGTGGGCACGGATCAGGGGGTTCGACGGCTGGAACGACAGGGAGGCGAAGCATGAAGCGACCGGTGCGGATCGCGCCATCGATTCTTTCGGCGGACTTCGGACGCCTGGCCGCCGAGGTCCGGCGGGCCGAGGCTGCGGGGGCGGACTGGATCCACGTGGACGTGATGGATGGTCACTTCGTTCCCAACATCACCATCGGACCCGCCGTGACTCGGGCCGTGCGAGAGGCCACCGAACTCCCGGTGGACGTGCACCTGATGATCCAGGAGCCGGAGCGGTACGGCGGCGCCTTCGCCCAGGCCGGTGCGGACTGGATCACGGTGCACCAGGAGTGCTGCCCCCACCTGAACCGGGTGCTGGCGGGGATCCGGGAGGCCGGTGCCAGGCCGGGGGTGGCCCTCAACCCGTCCACACCGGTGGAGACGCTCCGGGAGGCGGTGGCGTGGGTGGACCTGGTCCTCGTCATGACGGTGAATCCCGGCTTTGGAGGCCAGAGCTTCATTCCCCGGTCCGTTGATAAGCTCCGGCGCCTCGAGCGGCTCCTGGCGGAGGAGGGTCGGGGCGGTGACGTGGAGGTCCAGGTGGACGGCGGGATCGACGCGGCCACGGCACCGGCCGTGGTGGCTGCTGGGGCCAATGTCCTGGTAGCGGGCTCGGCCCTTTTCCGGGCGCCGGACTCGCTGGAAGAGGCTTTACCCCGCCTCCGGCAGAAGGCGGAGGCCGTGGGGCGGGTCCGGGCATGAGCGAGGCACCGAAGTCATCGGCCGAAGAGGCGGCGGAACCCGACGACCGCCTGGTGGATCCGGCGGCGCTGGACCGCCTACGGTCGTGGGGGGGAGACGCCCTCCTGGGCCGGATGATCACCCTTTTCGAGGAGCTGGCTCCGGAGCGCGTCGAGGCGCTGGAGGACGGGCTGGCCTCCGGGGACCTTGAGCGGGTGGAGCGGGCCGCGCACTCCCTCAAGTCGTCGGCCGGAAACCTGGGGGCGGACGAGCTTCGTCGACAGTCAGGTCGGCTGGAAGAGGCGGCAGCCAAGGGTGATTCCGCCAGTATGGACGACCTGGTGGGGGAGCTTCTGAAGTGCTGTAGAGAGACCACGGCAGCCCTGCGGCGAGTTCATCCCCGGGAACCGGAACCCTCTAGGGAAGGTGAGAGTTGATGGCGACCATCGCGGTAGTGGAGGACAACCCGGACAACCGGCTCCTGGTGCAGGCGATCCTGGAGGACGTCTACGACCTGGTGGAGTACGAGACCGGAACCGAGGCGCTCGAGGGCTTCCAGGAAGAGGTTCCGGACCTGGTCCTTCTGGACATCTCGCTTCCGGGGATGGACGGCAGCGAGGTACTCCAGCGGATGCGCGCCGATTCGGGCCTGGCCGGGATCCCGGTCATTGCCCTGACGGCTCACGCCATGGCCGGAGATCGGGAGCGGTACCTGGCGCAGGGGTTCGACGAGTACCTGACCAAGCCCATCGTGGATGAGCAGGTCCTCCTGGACGCCATCGCACGGAGGCTCGAAGACAGGCAATGACCCGCCCCGGGCAGGATGGTGCCGAGAGGGAGCTGGGGTGGAGCACGGACCTGGGCGGTGCGGTGGAAGACCAGGTTCGGCGTCCCCGGGAATCGCCTGCGCCGCCCAAACCGCCGGACCGGAGTCGGCTCAGACTCGTCGGCTACGTGGCTCTGGTGGTGGGTCTGGGTCTGGTTGCGGCGTGGACGTTTGGCGACCCCAGGGTCTTTGGCGCCGAGCTCGCGGTGCTGCCGGAGGCGGCCTCCACTGTGCTGGCCCTGGTGGTGGGGGCCCTGGCGCTGGTCCGATACTATGCGTGGCGGCGGCGAACTTTCCTCTACATAGGAACCGGCTTTCTGGGTACGGCGGTCCTGGACGCCTACCACGTTCTCGTGGTAGCACCCACGTTGCCTCCGGGGCCGGAGATGGGTCCCGACGATGCCGCAGCCTGGAGCTGGCTGGCTTCCCGCCTCTTCCTGGCCTTCTTTCTGGCGGCGAGCTGGTTGGCGTGGATCCTGGACGGCAGAGGGGAGGAGGGCCGGGGCGTCGGGGGGCCGGCACGGGAGTTGTCCATCTACCTGACCACCGGGATTCTGGCCGCCGTGATCCTCGCCCTGGTCCACTTCGGACCGCTGGGTCCAGCCTACCATGCCGAAGGCTTCTTCGGTCGGCCGGTGGAGCTGGTCCCCGCGCTCCTCCTGGCCGTGGCTGCGGGAGGGTACCTGAGCCGGGGCGGATGGCGCCGGGATCCCTTCGATCACTGGCTGGTGTGCTCCCTTGTTGCGGGAGTGCTGGTCCAGGTGGGATTCGTCGCTTTCTCCCAGGTGCCGCTGGATCTCCCGGAGCTGGTGGGTCGGGGGGTGAAGCTGGGGAGTTACGGCATGGTCCTGGTGGGACTTCTGGCCAGCGTTCGTCTGGGCTTCAGACAGCAGGTGGAGGGCTCGGAGGCGGTGGTGGCCGCCAACGAAGCGCTGGCCCGCGAGGTGCGCACCCGTCGGCGGGCCGAGGAGATACTGCAGAGGAGCGAAGAGCGCCTTCAGGACTTTCTGGATCATGCCAACGACCTGATCCAGAGCACCGATCCGGAGGGGCGGATTCTCTACGTGAACCAGACGTGGAAGCGGACCCTGGGCTACACGGACCGGGAGGTGAAGGGGATGCAGATCCTTCCGGTGGTGCATCCCAGGTCCAGGGACGCCTTCCGGGAGATCCTGGAGCGAGTCCTCAAGGGCGAATCGGTGGAGGAGTTCGAGGTGGTCTTCCAGGCCGCGGACGGCGAGGCCGTGGCGTTGGCCGGGAGCTCCACCTGCCGCTTTCGGGACGGGACGCCGGTGGCCACCCGCACCATCTTTCGGGACATCACCGAGCAGGCGCAGGCCGAGCGGGAGCTGGCCAGGTCGCAGGCCAACCTGGAGGCCCTCTTCGAGAGCACCGGGGACCCCATCTGGTCGGTGGACATCGACCACCGACTGGTAACCTTCAACACCGCTTTCGCCCTTACGGTGGAGGCGTTGACGGGGCGCGCTCCCCAGCCGGGCGATCCGGTGGATGAGGTGGTGGCACCCTGGGAGGTGGGGTGGTTCCGCAACTGCTATGACCGGGCCCTGGCGGGGAACCGGTTCGTGGCGGGCCGCGAGGAGAAGCTGGGCGACACCCTCCGGGTCTACGAGCTCTACTTCCATCCGTTCGAAACCCCCGAGGGTCCCGGTGGGGTGGTGGTCTTCAGCAAGGACATCA
>SKVI01000392.1 GCA_007129525.1 Gemmatimonadota bacterium
CCGAGAGGAGCCGGGGGGTACCCCCGTCGGCGGCGACCCGGTAGAGTCCCGGGTCATCGGACCAGTGGGGAGAGACGATGCCGCCGCCCCCGGTCTTCCGGTACACCACCGTCTCTCCGTCTGGAGAGAAGGCGGGCTCCCGGTAGTGCCCCGGCTCGTCGGTGATGACCTCTCCACTGGAGGCACCCGCAGCGGGCACCACCCGGACCGCCGAGAGCTCCTCGTCGTTCCAGCTAACGTACGCCAGGCGGTTGCCGTCCCTGGACCACGAGGGGAAGAACTCGAGGTGGTCATCCTGCGTCGTGACCCGACGGGGTTCGCCGTCGGGCAGATCCCGCACGTAGAGGTGACCCATGGCCGAATACACGACCTGGTCGCCGGTGGGAGACACCTCGACCCACCGTAGCAGCCGCACGTCGAACTCCTCGGGGTGCACGTCCACCGGGAAGCGCACGGCGTCGGCCACCTGTCGGGTGGTCTGGACCCGGAAGGGAACGGTGCTCACCTGGCCGGACTCCACGTCGATGCGATGGATGCCGCCCCGGGCCCAGAAGACCAGGGACTCACCATCAGGGGTCCACGCCATGGAGGGGTACACGCCGTGAACGGCCCAGATCTCCTGCATGTCTCGTTCGAGATCGTCGTAGATGGACCACTCCCGGCCCGACTCCAGGTCGCGGATGAAGAGGTGCGAGTCGTAGCGGACCCGCTTGACGAAGGCCAGGTGACGGCCGTCAGGGGACGGGGTGGGCCGCACGGCACCCCCGGGACCCCCGGTGAGGGTGCGCAGGTCCCCGGTCTCCAGGTCCAGCTCCCGGATGGCGTAGATCTGCTGGTTCGGGTCCTTGTTGTATTCGAAGACAGAGCCGGGCGTGACGTCCTGGGAGTAGTAGAGGAGGCGTCCGTCCGGTGAGAACGCGGGCTCGTTCTTGTCCTTCTGGTCATTGGGTCGCTCGGTGAGCTGCACGCCCGAGCCCCCGGTGCGGTGGTACATCCACATCTCGCCGGCGCCCAGCGAGCGGGTGCCGGTGAAGTGTTTGCGGGCTACGATGTACTCCGAGTCTGGACTCCACTCTGGACCGTTCAGAAGGCGGAAGTCTTCGTCGGTGACCTGCTGAAGGCTCTCGCCGTCCCGGTCCATGATCCAGATGTTGTCACCCCCGGAGCGATCGGAGGTGAAGGCGATCCAGCGGCCGTCCGGTGAGTAACGGGGCTGCATGTTCCAGGCGATCTCGTTGGTGAGGGCCCGGGCCTCCCCGCCCTCGATGGGCATGACGTAGATGTCACCCAGCAGGTCGAAGGCGATCTCGGTGCCGTCGGGGCTCACGTCAAGAGACATCCACGTGCCTTCGGTCACGTCGATCTCCACCTCGGCCATCTCGAAGGGAGGGGCGTTCACGTCCCAGTCGTCGGACGCGTTCGCCTGGGCCTGCAG
Source organism: Gemmatimonadota bacterium (assembly GCA_007129525.1). GTDB lineage: Bacteria > Gemmatimonadota > Gemmatimonadetes > Longimicrobiales > Gaopeijiaceae > PWLA01. The sequence goes on from SKVI01000392.1 coordinate 1,436, forward strand.
CGAAGACGGAGGCAGCAGGGCCAGGGCCGCCATGAGGACCACGGAAGCCGCCAGGCTCGCTCCGGCTTCTGGGAAACGGTGCCATCGGGCCGAATGCCTGCCGCTGGAATGATCCACCTTTGGACGAGGGTCGTGCATGGGAGTCCTCCTTCGGGCTTTGGTCCTGGTCCGGTGCCGGTCGGTCACCGGTTCGAACGGTCGTTCGAACCAAAATAGAAGGAGTCGATGGGATGAGGAACCGGCGGCGGGCTGCAACGGAGGCCGGTCCGAATCTGGACGGGGCGCCGGTTCAAGTTGAGGTCCCGGAACCGTCGGGGAATCCCGGAAGGTGGAGGCCCCGGGCCATGGCCGTGAGCCGGAGGGTGATGACGGTGACTGCGCCGACGATGGCGGCCGCGTCGGTGGGCAGTCCCAGGGCGTCGAGGACCAGGTAGACGGCCACTCCCACCAGGGCGGCGGTGGCGTAGATCTCCCGTCGGAGCACCAGAGGGACTTCGGCCCGGAGAATGTCGCGGATGACACCGCCGGCCGTACCGGTGACGGCGCCCATCATGATGACGATGGTGGGAGTGAGACCCTGCGCCTCGGCCACCTGGGCGCCGCTGATGGCGAAGAGCCCCAGGCCGAATGCGTCAGCCACCTGGAGCGAGGCACCGGGAAGCCGGTCCCACCGGACCGCCAGCACGGTGAAGGCGGTGGCCAGGACGATGACCCCCACGTAGGTGGCATCCACCACCCAGAAGACGTGCTCCCGTCCCACCAGAAGATCCCGGATGGTCCCGCCTCCCACGCCGGTAGCCATGGCCAGAACGAAGACTCCCAGGAGATCCATCCCCTTGTGGCGTGCCGCCAGTGCCCCACTGATGGCGAAAACGGCCACCCCCGTCAGGTCGAGGATGTAGAGAAGCATCCTACTCCGTCTCCCCTCCGACGGGAACCGTCGGGGACTGGTCCTGGCTCACGGGCCCTCGTGCCTCTGGCGCAATGTCGTCAAAGGCCCTCGTCCACCACCTCGAAGGGGAGCTCGGCGCGGAGGTCGGTTCCCTCTGCAGGAACCGTGGCTCGGAGTCGGTACTCGCCGGGGGTGTCGGGGGCCGAGAGTGTTTCTTCCCATGCCGGTCCCTCCTGGCCCGCTTCCAGGGTCTCCTCGGCCAGAGCCTGGATGAACGACCGGTCGTCGGACCACCGCCAGACCTCGGCTCCAGCCGCGTCGAGGATCAACAGGTCGTAGCGCTGCCCCGTAAGAAAGCTCAGGGTTCGGGCCTGGTCGGATCGATTGGAGAGTTGCAGGAAAATCTGCATCTCCGAGCCGGGGGCGTAGTCCATCTGGTCCACCGCCAGGAGGAGCTCCATTCCCTCGTCCGGCGCCTCCGCTCCGGGAGTGGCCCCGGGGACGTCGGTGTCGGTGTCCTGAGCCGGAGGTGGGGCGTCTGTCCCGCAGGCGCCGAGAGCCAGGGTCAGGAAGAGCATCAGGAAGGAGTGCCAACCGGACCGACCCAGGGGGTGGTCGAACGTCGGAACGGAGGTGGAAATCGGTGTGTGGGTCGAAGGAGGTCGCATGGAAGTCGTGGAGCTCGGGGGAATCAGAAAACGGGGGCTCGGGTTACGGGGGCAGGCGTCAGCGCAGGTCCCGGACCTCCACCCCTTCCAACGGGATGGTGGAAACGAGCTGAAGCTCCCCCCGCGCCGCCAGGCGGTCGTAGTCGGCGATGTCGTCCACCTCCCCCGCTGCTGCAGTGTAGTTCTCGTAGTCCTGCAGGAGAAGGCCTCCCACGTTCCGGCGGTTGACCGCCCGTCGAAACCGGGTGCCTCCCCCGTCGCGATAGTACCGATAGGCCAGGTAGTCCAACGTGTGCTCCTGGTCGTCGAACCAGTACACAAAGCGGTCTTCCCAGTCGGCTCCTCCCCCTTCCTGTTCGAAGGTGACCTCTACCTTCCGGTAGGTCCGTCCCTCGAACTCCGTGGTGCCCAGGTCCCGGTGCCGGGCGGCATCGTCCAGGAGCCGGAAGGGAAGAAACCCGAAGTAGACCACCGAGTTCACCGCGGTCTCCACGGCAGCCCGCTCCTGCGCCGTGAGAGGCCGGGGCTCTCCGTCCACCTCTCGGCCGGTCTCCTGGTTCGTCATCCACTCCCGGATCACCGAACCCCCTTCGTCGGTGTAGACCCGTTCGTATCGGAAGGCTCCGTCCTGCCGCCAGACGGTGAAGTGGGCGTCTCGGAAGGTGAAGCGGGCCTCCATGGCTTCGAACAGGTCTCCGCCATGGGCCTCGATGCTGGACCGGACCGCCTCCATCGCCGGATCCGGCTGCTCGCAGGCGGCGCCGACGACACAGAACAGGAGGACGGCGGCCAGTGAGCGGAGGGGAGGCTTGAGCATGTCGTGAGGACGGGGGTTGACGAGATGATCCGGGGTCCGGAGAAGCGACCGCAGCATGTCGGTCGAGCGACTTCCGCCGCCCGGGGTTGTCGACGGCGCTGCCTTGCCCGTATGCTGTGCCTTGACCAGGTCCGTTGAGCGGCGGTCCTTCTGCGTATTATAGTACCTCTCCAGTCACCCCACACCGAATGGGTCGTTCCCCGCTGTTCGCTCCGGCGGAGATCCTCCCACGATCGTGGCTGCCATGCGTGTCATCGTCTCCGAGCTCACGGTCTCTCACGGCGAAGTGAGCTCCCGGCTCGGCCTCTCTCTTCCCAACCGACGGGCAGGCTCTTGACCGACGACACGAGCCCCAGGTTTCTGATCCGTGCGGATTCGGGCGAGGAGATCCTGGTGGCCTCGGTCTCCGAGCTGGAGGAGCGGGTGCGCGCCGGCGAGATTCGACCGGGTGACCAGCTCTATGATGCCGGAACGGGGATCTGGGCTCCGGCGTGGGACGTCACCCTCTACCGGTTCATCGTGGATGAGTTGGAGCGGGACGGCGAGCTGCCGGCTCTTCTGAGAGAGGCGCTTTCGGAGGAGGTGGACGAGGAGGGGCGGTTGAAGGTCGGGGACGATTCTCCCGTCGACGTAGCCGACGAGTTCGATGCAGGGGATGAGGTCGAGGTGGCGGACCAGGACGATCCCCGGGACGCACTGGTCATCGACGCGGAGCCTCTGGCTCCCATGAGGAGCGAGCCGGACGAGGAAGAGGACCCACTGGACTTCGAGCTGGAGCTGGTGGACACCGACCCATTCGGTGCGCCTTCGGATCCGACCGAGGCCGAGGAGCCACGATCCCGGGGGGACGCCGATGGTGACCGGGAGGACCTCCCGGCACCTTCTCCTCCGGCCGACGGCGGCGAATCGGACGAACTCGAGGACTTCGAGCTCCGGCTGGGCAGCTCCATGGAGTTCAGCTGGGACGACCTGGATCCCGGCGCCACACCGGAGACCGGGGAGTCGGAGGCGACGGCCCCCGAGGCGCACGACCCTTCTCGCGAACCTGCTGCAGAGGCCAGTCGCAAGGACCGTCACGGCGAGGACGAGGAAGAGGACGAGGAAGAGGATTGGTTCACGCCCCATGCGGAAGGGGGCATGGTCCTTCCGGATCTTCAGCGAGCCGACGGCGAGGCCGATGCTGAGGCCGAGACGTGGACGCCGGACGAAGACGATTCCCGTCCGGCCCGCAGGGCGCCGCTCATTCAGCGGACGCCCTACCGGCCCCGCGCCTGGGTGGTGGGACTGCTCGTCCTGGTCGTGGGAGTCGCCGCCTGGCTCGCCCTCCTCCCCGACCAACCCGATCCCCGGTTCGAAGGCGACGACGCCGCGGCGGAGACGGTGCCCCGGCCGGACCTTCCTCCGCCTCCCGCCGGGTTGGAGGACGAGAGCGACGAGGTGCTGGCCCTCATCGGCGCAGCGTTCGAGGTGGTGTCCGACTCGCTCAGGGAGGAAATCGGGTTGGAAAGAGCCCCGCCCCGGACCTGGCTGAGCGGCTTCTACCTGGCCAACGCGGGTCAGTTTCCCCGGATCGAGGAGTTCTGGGAGCGCTACGTGGTGTTTCTGGAGGAGCTGGGGGCTCGGGACGAGGCCGTCTACCTGGGAGCGGTTGCCGATGCCCTGGGTACGCTGGACCCCCTGGACGACGGGGAGCGGGAGCGACTGCAAGAGTACTTTCAGGTGCGCTACGAGCAGCAACGCGACTACCGGGAAGCCCGCTACGAGCACCTGGCGGCCACGGCCCGGGCCGCCGTTCAGTTGCACGAGGTCCTGGAGGAGCATCAGAGCGAGATTGCCTACTCCCCGGCGGTAGGCACCGGCGTTTCGGCCGACCCCATCCTGGAGGCGGTGATTCCCGAGGGTCACGTGCGCAGGGACGTGGAGGGGGCACTGGACCGGGTCTTTCGGGCGCTGGACCGCTCGAGGGGTGGGGGGGCTCCCTCGGCCGAGGGTCTTCAGGCCGAGCTGTTCCAGCGCTTCGGCGAGGGCTGACCCCGGGCCGCCCCCACGGGCGCTGCCACCAGGAGGTGGTGCCGGTGTCCCACCCGGTTCAGCCGCCGGGAGAGAAGGACCCTTCCCCCCGCCGTCCGCACCCGCTCTTCCCAGCCCCGGGCCGTATCGAAGTGAAGGGGCTCCTGGTCCATGGTTCCGTCTCCCCGCTCCCGGTTGACCTGGCGGTCCAGCACCTCGAGCACACGGCGCTCCAGCTGCCAGCGGAAGGTGGACTCCGTGATGACGACGCGATGACGGGCCACCCTCAACGCCTCCCCGAGGAGGTGCTCCGGGTCTCGAGCATGATGCAGGACCAGCGAGAGGACCACAGTGTCCACCGAGCCGTCGGGCAGCGGAAGGGACCGGCCGTCGAAGACGAAGCCGGGGACGGGTACCTGGAACACAGGGGCCATGTCGGCCAGGAGAACGGTGCGACCGGTTGTTCGGGCGAGATTCCGGCCCACGAAGCCTTCTCCCGCGCCCAGGTCCAGGACGGTGTCACCCACCACATGAGGCGCAATCTGCCGCCCTTTGCGAACGCCGGCCCAGCGAAGGAGAGGACGGCGGAGGGCCGGCCACTCGCTCCGGAGAACGAAGACGAGCGCACCACCCCAGAAGAGCGCGGCGAGGGCGCCCTCCCGCACCCCGACGTAGGCGAAGTAGGTGGGCATGGCCGCCCACGCGACCCACAGCCAGACCGCCGTGTGCCACCTCACCAGCGGTACCAGGCAGAGTCCCCAGAGAAGATACCAGGGATGGACGGTGGTGGCGGCAACCAGGTAGAGCCCGAGGAGGAGGAGGGAGCCGCGGATCACATCCCCGAAGCGGGTCGCCGGGTGGCGAAGCCAGATCCAGACCGCCAGCCCCAGGTAGCCTGCTCGCAAGGCCGGGCCCAGGAAGGCGTGCGGGTCCACCTCCGGGAGGGCGCCCAGGAGGCTTGCCAGGGCGGCGTAGAGACCGGCATTGAACTGAAACAGGCTCACGTAGAGGTCAGCCGAGGCCAGCGTCCGTTCTACCAGGCCCGGGAAGAGGAAGGGCGCGGACAGCGCCACCGCCGGAACCAGTCCGAGTCCCAGCGCCTGGAGGGTGACTGCCGGGCCCTGACGGGTCCAGTGGTGCTTCAGGAGGAGGGGAGCCAGAAGGACGGGGATCCCCTTCGAGATCACCGCCAGTCCGAGTGCCACCCAGGCCAGGGTGGCTCGTCCCCGAGCCAGGCCCAGAGCCAGCATCCCGAGGCCCAGGATGAGCCCTCCTTCCGAATGGCCGACCCCGGCCACCGCCACGACCGTGAGGGGATTCCAGGCGTACAGTGCCAGGTACCGGAGATCGAGGTCCTTCGTGACCATCGCCCGGTACAGGAACCAGAGTCCCACGGTCTCGACCAGCGTGATGGTGCCCTTCAACACGAGGAAGGCGCCCGGCCACCCCAGCCGCTCGTACAGGGCCCCGGCCGGGAGGAAGAGCCACTGGGAGAGCGGGGGGTACAGGCTGAAGAAGTCCCTCGAGTTCATCTCCTGGAAGAGGACGTCCCCCTGCCGGTGAACCAGCACCGGGTCGGAGGGCACCCATCGGTACGGGTTGATGCCCGAGGCCGTGAGCCAGCCGTCCCAGAGATACCGGAACGGATCCACCGAGAGGTCGGGAACCGTGGGGAGGAAGATGAGTCTCAGTAGAACGGCTCCGCCCAGCAGGACGACAGGGCGACGAAGGATGTCGCCCTGTCGGAAGACCACCAGGAGGAGGAGCACCGTCCAGGCGGAGTAGAGGACGGTGAAGGGTAGGAGCCGGTCCAGGCTCGGACCCATCCAGGCGGCTACACCTGCCGTCAGGATGACGCCCGCCACCGCGAGGGTGGGGTGGGGGAGGGGTGACGGGGAGGCGCCTGCGTCCGATGTTGTCATCTTCAGGACCTCGTCACCATGGAGCCCACTGGGCGGCCAATCGCTGAGCGCTCAATAGACTAGGAGGAGGGGACACGAGATGTGTGGTCGATACACCTTGACCCTGGATCAGGAGGCGCTGCAAGTGGCGTTGGGTGTCGGGGGACTTGTGCACCCCGCACCCCGCTACAACATCGCCCCCTCGCAGGAGGTGCCGGCGGTGGTACACCAGGGGGCCAACGGCGAGGGTGTGGGGCCGATGGGGGCCACGCTCCGATGGGGCCTGGTCCCTTTCTGGGCCGACGATCCCTCCATCGGAAACCGGCTCATCAATGCCCGCTCCGAGACCGCCCACGAGAAGCCTTCGTTTCGGAACGCCTTCCGGCGTCAGCGCTGTCTCATTCCCGCCGACGGCTTCTACGAGTGGAAGAAGACCGCGGGAGGAAAGCGTCCCTTCTGGATCCATCTCGAGTCGAAGGAGCCCTTCACCTTCGCCGGCCTTTGGGAGCGGTGGTCCGCCTCCGACGGCGATGAAGTTCTGGAAACCTTCACGATCCTCACCACCGAGGCCAACGAGTTTCTGAGGCCCATCCATCCGAGGATGCCAGTGATCCTGGGCCCCGACCACCGGGAGCGATGGCTGGACCCGGACACCCCCGGGGATGAGCTCCGGCAGCTCCTGGGCTCCTTTCCGGCAGGCCCGCTGGCTGCCCGGGAGGTGTCCACCCGGGTGAATTCGCCCACCAACGACGACCCCGGGTGCCTTGAGTCGCCCGAGGGCCCGGAGGACGGCCTTCCGCTCTTCCAGCAGGCGGATTGACATCGGGTTTGGGGGCGCCACGCCGGGAGTTTTCGGGTCCAGTCGCCCTTTTCTTGCCCAAGGGCCCGAGGGGCTCTAGCTTGGAAAACTCATCTATTCCGAACAACGGCGGCTCGACCCGCCCATCGAAGCAGGCAGATCCCATGCGTCGACTACTTCTTGGCTTCACCCTCCTGGTTCTGGCTCCCGTTGCGGTGGTGGCCCAGGATACCCGTACCATCGAGCCCGCGGACTACTACCGGGTGCAGCCCGTGAGCAGTCCGGCCCTTTCGCCCGACGGACGGCACCTCCTGTACCAGGTGCAGACCATCAGACAGGAGTCCAACGATCGGATCAGCCACATCTGGTGGACGGATCTCGAAACGGGCAAGACCCAACGTCTGAGCACCAGGGGCATCAACTCCACCAGCCCGAACTGGACGCCCGATGGCCGGCGGGTCTACTTCAACACCTCCCGAGGTGACGAAAGCGGCCTCCACTTCCTGAACTTTGCCGAGCCGGGTGGGGAAGCGTACCAGGTCCCTGGGATCTCGGGTTCGCCCAACTTCCATCCCGACGGCTCGTGGGTGCTGGTGACTCGTCGGGTGCCCGTGGAGGGCGCGGAGGAGGCGGAAGGGGCCGAGACCGAAGTCGAGGATGAAGAAGAGCGCCTCGTTCCGCCCACCGATCGCCGGACCTCGTACTGGCCCTCCGGGACGCCCGCCCTCACCGGCCCCAGCGAGCGAGCGGAGAGGGGTGAGACCGAGGAGCAGCGGAACCGGGACGTCTACGTGATCACCGACACCAACTACAAGCGTGACGGGACCCTCTCCTTTATCCGGCCGGGGCAGGGTGGAGGCAGCGACGAAGAGTCGTACGTGCAGTTCTTCAGGGTGCCCGCCGATGGGCTCGAGGATGAGGACGACGAGGGGATCCAGCTCACCCATGACGAGGTGGACAAGAACTTCCGCGAGTTCTCCCGTGACGGGGCGTGGATCATCTACACCGCGTCGGTGCCTGCCGCCGAGCCCTCCGATGACGAAGACGAGAACGACGAGGACACCGGGATCTTCCGTCTGCCTGTGTCCGGTGGCGAGGGGGAACTCCTCCACCAGACCGACCAGGCGGTGCGGAGCGTGACCATGTCACCGGACAACCGCCGGCTGGCCTACGTTACCGTCACCGAGTCCATGACCGACCCCTACATCCGGATCGTCTCGGTGGCCGAGGGCGAGATCCAGCGGGAGCTGGCCAAGGACGACTGGGTCTACTCCATTGGCGGCATCACCTGGTCGCTGGACGGAGGCCACCTCAAGTGGACCTCGGCCATCGGTGGTCAGGACCAGCTCGTGCAGGTCCCTGCCGACGGTGGGCCGGTGGAGCGAGTCACCGAAGGCCGGCACACCTTCTCCGGCTTCGACATGAACCTGGAGCAGGGCAGGATCGCGTATGTCAAGAGCACCGCCGAGCGGCCGTGGGAGGTCTTCGTGGCCGACATCGACGGCTCTGGCGAGGAGCGGGTCAGTGCGGTGAACGAGGACTGGCTGGCCGAGGTGAGGCTGTCGGAGGTGGAGTACTTCACCTACGAGGGCGTCCCCCACAACCGGGAGTGGCTGGACCAGTTGGCCGAACGGGGAGTGGAGTACATGCTGGCCAACGACGCGCCTGACGGCGAGCGCTTCGAAATCGACGGCTGGCTGGTGTACCCCGTGGACTACGAGGAGGGCCAGGCCTACCCCATGGTTGTCTCCATCCACGGCGGACCCCACTCCCGATACGCCGAGACCTGGTTCCACGAGTTCCAGATGCTGGCGGCCGAGGGGATGTTCGTGCTCTACACCAACCCGCGGGGCTCTTCCGGTTACGGCATGGAGTTCCAGTACTCCACAATGGAGGCCTGGGGCATTGACGACATGAAGGACATCTTGCACGGTGTGGATCACGTGGTGGAGCGCGGCCTGGCCGACCCGGAGCGCCTCGGGGTGACCGGGGGATCGTACGGCGGGTTCATGACGAGCTGGATCACCGCCCACGACCAGCGCTGGAGAGCGGCTCTCACTGCCCGGGGGATCGTGAACTGGCTCTCGTTCTACGGGGTGTCCGACGCCTCCGGCCTCGTCGAGCGGGAGTTCGGCGGCATGCCCTGGCCCTTCCGAAGCACCGAGGAGGGCAGCTACGAGCTGGTCATGAAGCTCTCACCCATCGTCTGGGCCGACCGGGTGGAGACGCCCACCCTCATCATCCATTCCATCAATGACTACCGGACGCCTCTGGAGGGGGGGGAGCAGTGGTACCGAGCGCTCCAGAAGCATGACGTGCCGGTGAAGATGGTCCTCTTCCCCGACAACTCGCACGGGTTGTCCAGGACCGGTGAGCCCTGGCTCCTGGTCCGCCGCCTTCAGGAGTACATGGACTGGTTCCGGTACTACCTGGTCGACGAGGGCCCGGTGGTCGTGGACGACGACTCGCAGAACTGAGGAAGCCCATGAGCTCTTGTCCGGTCGAAGCCCGGTGGTGGCCCGTCTGGGCCTTCGCCCTGCTCCTCCTGGCATCCGGATGCGCCGAACCCCCTGAGGACCTCCCCGACGATGCCGATGCGCCGGTGGTGGAGGCGGCTCCGGAGGCTCCGACCTCCCAGGAGCTGGGCGCGCTGGTGGAGCGTTCCCTGGAGGGGTCCCAGGTCCAGGTGAACGCCGACACCCTGCTGGACGTCATCGGGGCCCGGGTATCGGCCCTGCCCTCGGGCGACTCCGCCGAGGCGTTCGTGGAGCGGCGGCTGGAGGCGTACGGGGTACCCCGGGTGTGGCGCGAGTCCTTTCCCTTTCTGGCGTGGGATCGGCGGGAGGCCTCACTGGAGGTCGTGACCCCCGAGGAGGGGGTCGAGGGCGAGCTGAACATCCTGTCGCTGGGACACGTGGGAAGCTACGAGGTTGAGGCGCCCATCGTGGACGCCGGCTACGGTACCGCCGAGGAGATCGAAGCCCTGGGCGATGCGGTGGACGGCGCCATCGTCCTGGCCGATGTCGGCGCCCCCGAGGGGTATGGACGCGGGGTGCACCGCACGGAGAAGGTGACCCTGGCCACCGAGGCGGGTGCCGTGGGCTTCATTCAGGTCAATACTACCGAAGGGCCGCGGATTCCCGTGGGTGTGGCCACTCTGGGCGACGAGGAAACAGAGCTCCCGGCGGTGGCCGCCGACCGGGCCTCGGGCCAGGCGCTCCGTGGCGCGCTGGCAGAGGAGCAACCGGTGATGGTCCGGTTGACGGTGGACAACTGGATGGAGCGGGCCGAAACCGACAACGTCCTGGGCGAGATCCCCGGCCAGAGCGACGAGATCATCCTGGTTGGCGCCCACCTGGACTCATGGGACCTGGCCCAGGGCGCCGTGGACAACGGGTCGGGAACGCTGGCGGTCCTGGAGCTGGCCCGGGCGTTGGCCCAGCACGTCGATGATACCGGTGAGGTGCCCTACCGGACGATCCGCTTCGCCTTCTGGATGGGTGAGGAGCTGGGATTGTACGGTTCGCGGCACTACGTGGAGACCCGCTTGGACGACGACCGAATCCAGCGGTACGCCGCCATCCTGAACCTGGATGTGGTGGGCGACCCGGTGGGGCTGGGCGCCATGGGTCGGCCCGAGGCGGAGCCCTTCCTTCGGCAGGTACTGACGGGGGTTGCCGAGGGAGGGATCGACCTGGACGAGGCGGTGGGCACCCGCGGGGGCATCTATTCGGACCATCAACCCTTCCTGATGCAGGGCGTGCCGGTGCTCAGCGTCCGTTCTGAGCAGCGACCCGAGGCGGCGGGCGTGAGCCATACGATCCACGACACCCGTGACGTCATCGACGAGCCCGGCATTGCCCGAAGCGCCGCGGTGAGTGCGGCCCTCCTGTGGGCCGCGGCCAATGCCCCCGACCTGGGGCTCGAGCGCTGGTCGGAAGAGGAAATCGGACGTCGGCTGGAAGAGCTGGGAGTCCGGGATCCCCTGGAGCGAGCCGGGGAGTGGCGCTGGCCCTGATCCGCCGGGCAGGGATCTTGCAAGGTTCCGTGGGGTCAACGAAAGGGTATGGATCAACCCCCTGGTCGTCTCGTTCTGATGCGCCGCATGCTTCGTCGCTACCCGTGGCGCCTGACGCTGCTGGTCGGGCTGGCCGTCCTCCTGGGCGGAGGTGTCGGGTTGGCCGTCTGGGAGATGCGGACCTCCCACTTCCAGGCCCGTTTCCTCGCGCCGCTGGCCCAGGAGGCCAGGTGGACGGTGGAGGAAGGCGCTGCAGATGCCCTCCTGGCTGCCGCCCGGGGCCCCTATGACCTGCGGTTGGGCTACACCGGGCTTCCGGAGCGACTGGCCCGGGCCCAGGAGCGGGGATTCAGGGTGGTAGAGCAGGCCCGGCCCTCGGCGCGGCTCCGGGAGCTGGTGGAGGAGCGGGAGCTCTTCCCCATCTACCACGAAAAGAGCCGAGCCGGACTCCGAATGGCGGATCGCCGTGGTGAGGTGATCTACGACCATCATCGGCCTGAGTTGGTGTATCCCTCGTTCGAATCGCTTCCTCCGCTGATCTGGCAGACCCTCCTCTTCGTGGAAAACCGCACGGCCCTGGACCCCGAGCAACCCAGGCGAAATCCGGCGGTGGAGTGGGGACGCCTCATGCGCAGCACCGTCGACCTGGGCTTTCGGTACCTGGGCCGGGAGGGGCGAGTGGCGGGGGCCAGCACTCTCGCCACACAGATGGAGAAGTTCCGGCACGAGCCGGCGGGCATCACCGAAGGACCCCGAGACAAGCTCCTGCAGATGGCGTCCGCTTCGTTTCGGGCCTACCTGGACGGCGAGGAGACCCTTCCCGCCCGTCGTCGTA